>JBEKOK010000008.1:0-35805 GCA_049521875.1 Steroidobacteraceae bacterium | reverse complement strand
CGCGTCGTCGCCGTGGGCGAATTCGGGGCCCATATGCAGGTGCGCCTGATCAACGATGGCCCGGTCACGTTCTGGCTCGAAGCCTGAGCGCCCTGGCCGCCGGTACCCGCCATGGCCACCCCACTGTGACGCCGTGCCCCGACTGGGCCGGATCCGGCGCGGCCCTGGCGCCTTTACCCTATTATGGGCGCCCCCGGCGCTGCGGAGGGGACATAGGTGGCCTCGATGAGCTGTTTAACGCCATGAAGGCGCTCGAAATAATCCTGCTGATCGTGCTGGTCGCCTTCGGTACCGGCAAGCTGCGCAGTGCCGGGAGCGATCTGGCCGCCGCGGTGCGGGGATTTCGGGCCGCCTTGCGCGGTCCGGCCGAGCCGCCGCGGCGTGGCGCGCCACCGCCGCCGCTGGATCCGCGCCCGGATGCGGAGTTTGCTGAAGACCGCGCGCGCAAGCCGCGCGCGGACGCATGAGCCACAGGCTCGTACGGCGCGAGGATCGGAGTCTGAGCACGGACCATGTTTGATATCGGTTTTTCCAAGATCCTGGTGATCTTCGGCCTGGCGCTCGTGGTGCTCGGACCCGAGAAGCTGCCGCGGGTCGCGGCGACGGTCGGCCGCTGGGTCGGCAGAGCACGCGTCATGGCGCGCCAGTTCCGCGACCAGCTCGAGCAGGAATCGGAAGGCTTGCGCAAGGGCGCCGACAGTTTCCGCGAAGCGGCCGATGGCCTGCGCAAGGGCAGCGACAGCTTCCGCGAGGCCGCGGATGGGCTGCGGCGCGAATTCGATCCCAATGCGGTGCCCGTTCCGGGCAAAGTCCCCACGCCGGCACCTTCGCCGGTGCCGATGAGCGCCACACCCGCGACACCCGCGGAAGCGCCCGCCAATCCGGAAGCGCTCGCAACCCCGGATCCGGGCGAGCGACCGCCGCGGCACAGCGACATCGATGAGCTGGTGCGCGATCCGGCAGCCCCCACGCCCGCAACCCCACCGCCCCCGAAGCATGAGCCCGGAACCTGAAGCCTTGGCCGAAGGCACACTGATCTCCCACCTGCTCGAGCTGCGCTCGCGGCTGATGCGCGCGTTCGTCGCCGTGGTGCTCGTGTTCTGCCCGTGTGCCTACTATGCCAACACGCTGTTCGAGTTCATCGCCCGGCCGCTGATCAAGCAGCTGCCGGCCAACGGCTCGCTGGTGGCGACCAGCATCACCTCGACGTTCACGACGCCGTTCAAGCTGGCCTTCATTGTCGCGCTGATCATCGCGATGCCCTACGTGCTCTATGAAATCTGGGCCTTCATCGCCCCGGGCCTGTACCGGCGCGAGAAGTATTTCGCCAAGCCGTTGCTGGTCTCGGCCATCGTGCTGTTCTACTGCGGCGTGGCCTTCGCCTACTGGGTCGTGTTCCCGATCGTATTCCAGTTCTTCATCCACACTGCTCCGCACGGCGTGCAGCTGATGACCGATATCAGCAGCTACATGGATTTCGTGCTGATGCTGCTGATCTCCTTCGGCGTCGCCTTCGAAGTCCCGGTCGCCGTGGTGCTGCTGGTGACCACCGGCCTGGTGAAGATCGAGAAGCTCACCAGCATCCGCGGCTACGTGCTGATCATCATCTTCGTCATCGCCGCGATGCTGACGCCGCCGGATGCGGTCTCGCAGACGATCATGGCGGTACCGATGTACCTGCTCTACGAGGGCGGGATCATCTTCGCCCGTATCCTCGCGCGCCAGCAGACGGCGAAGCCGGACGCGGACCCGCCCGCCACTCCATGATCGGTGCGTGCGCCAGTGCCTGCACCCGCCTTCGGGCTGGGGCGGGCGGCACGCTGCTGTGAGTGCGCCGATCAAATGGCATCGGGTGCGGCTGCTGGCCGCGTTCGCGACGATCTACATCGTGTGGGGTTCGAGCTATCTGGTCACGCGCATCGGCGTCCTGCACCTGCCGGCGCTGCTGCTTGGAGGTCTGCGCTACAGCTGCGCCGGGGCGCTGCTGCTGCTGATCGCGCGCCTGACCAGGCGGCGCGTGCGGCCGCAGGCCGGGGAATGGCGCGGGCTCGCGGTGCTGGCCTTCTTTGGCATCCTGCTGACCAACGGCATCAGCGTCTGGGCCGCGCAGTACGTGGCCTCGAACAAGTCCGCGCTGCTCAATGCCACGGTGCCGTGCTGGATCGTGCTGCTCGGGACCTTCGGTGCGCGCAGCCACCGGCCCGAGTGGCGACAATTGATCGGGCTCGCCTGCGGCTTCGCCGGCACGGTGCTGGTCGTGCAGCCGTCGGGGGGTCCGCACCCGGACCTGCTGCCGCAGTTGCTGATCCTGGTCGCGTGCCTGAACTGGGCCGTGTCTACGACCTACATGAGAAACCTGCGCTCACGCCTGCCGGTGCTGACGCTGATCGGCTGGCAGATGCTGCTCGGCGGCGCGGCGATGACGCTGATCGGGATCCTGCACGGCGATGTCGCGCGCTGGCACTGGTCGCTGGTCGGAGTGCTGTCGCTCACCTTCCTGATCCTGTTCAGCTCCTGCCTGGCCTTCACGGCCTACGCATATCTTGCACGGCGCACGACCCCGACGCGCCTGGGGACCTACGGCTACGTGAATCCGGCGATCGCGGCCGTGCTCGGCTGGCTGGTGCTGAATGAGCGACTGACAGGATTGCAGCTGCTTGGCATGGGCATCACGCTTGGCGGCGTGCTGCTGATCAACTGGCCGCGACGCAGTTAGGCTCGCAGCCAAACCGGTAGCTAGCCAGTGCCGGCCTTGACGCGACGCTCAAGGCTCACCTTCATGCGCGCGAGCGCCAGGCCCCAGCCAGCGCGCAGGCGCAGGTACAGCTGTTCCCACTCGTAATCATCGGCCGGGAATCCCGAGCCGAGCAGGCGCAGCACCGCCGTGCCCGGCTCCTCGCTCAAGATGAAATCATCGACGATCACATGCTCTGAAGGCGGCAGGTCTTCCGGCGGCAGGTAGATCAGGCGCAGTCGCCGCCCCGGATCGAACACATCGATGTGCGCTTCGCGCACCAGGTTGCCCTCAAGTCGGATTTCAAAACTGCCACCGGCACGCGCACTGACGCGCGCGCCCGGCGCGTACCACTCGGCCAGCAGCTCCGGTTCGAGCAGCGCACGCCAGACCAGCGCCGGCGGGGCCAGGATGTCGATGCGGTGTGCGTAGCCGCGGGTGCGATCGGCCATTGCCTAGCGCTCCCTCGCGTCGGATCGCAGCATGACCACCGCCAGCGGCAGCAGCGAGGCGGCGACGATCAGCAGCGTGACGATGCCAAAGTTGTTCTTCACCAGCGGCAGATTCCCAAACAGGTTACCGCCGACGACGAACAGCACCACCCAGCCGATGCCGCCGCAGATATTAAAGAGCTGGAAGCGCGCCCAGGACATGCGCGCCGCACCGGCAACGAATGGCGTGAAGGTGCGCACGATCGGCACGAACAGCGACAGCACGACCGCCATGCCGCCGTGGCGGGCGAAGAACTGCTGCGCACGCGCGAGGTAGCTGCGCCGGATCAGCCTGAAGTGTCCGGCCGCGACCCGCTCGCCCAGCTTGTGGCCGACCAGGTAGTTGAGCGAATTGCCGCACAGCACCGCCGCCGAGAGCAGCACCAGCAGGACCGGCAGGCGCAGCGTGCCACTCTGGTCGACAGCCGCGAGTGCGCCGGCACCGAACAGCAGCGAGTCACCGGGCAGGATCGCGGCCAGCACGATGCCGGTCTGCGCAAAAATGATCAGGAACAGGATGCCGTAGATCCAGGCGTGGTAGTGCGCCAGCAACTCGCTCAAGTGACGATCCAGGTGCAGCACGACATCGATCAACCAGTGGATCAGGCCCATGGCACCACCCGCAGTGCTCGGTGCATCAATGGGCCTCCGCGCCGACATGCAGTTCAGCGATCGCACGGGCGACCGCCACATCGCGCCGCGCGAGCGTCGGGAGCACGCCGACCTCATCCATCAGCGCCGGGGGCTGCTCGGTGCCGCTCAGCACCACATCGGGGGTGATGCCGGTGCCGTTGATCGACGCGCCGCTCGGCGTGTAGTAGAGCGAGGTCGTGAGCTTGAGTCCCTCGCCATCGCTGAGCGGCATGATGGTCTGGACCGAACCCTTGCCATACGTGCGGCGCCCGATCAGGCGCGCGCGATGATTGTCATGGAGTGCCGCGGCCAGGATCTCGGCCGCCGAAGCCGAGCCGCCGTTGACGATCAGGCTGATCGGTGCCCCGTCGCTGATGTCGCCCGGGTGCGCCTCGATGCGGAAGCGGGCATCGGGCGTGCGCCCTTCGGCGGTGACGATCAGGCCGCTCTCGAGAAAATCATCGGCAATGCGCGACGCCGCCCGGGTTGTTGCGCAGGTCGATCACGAGGCCCGCAAGCTTGCCGCTCGCGGGACGCGGGAACTTGGCGACTTCGGATTCCAGTTCGCTCGCGGTGGTGCCGGTGAAACTGCTGATGCGCAGGTAGCCGATCCCCGGGGCCAGCAGCTGCGCGGTCACACTCGGCAGCTCCAGCGTCACGCGCTCGATGCTGAACTTGAGCGGCGCGAGGCTGCCCACCCGCTGTACCGTCAGGTGTACCACGGTGCCGACCTGGCCACGCAGGTGGGCAATGGCGGTCTCGATCGCGCCGGGGCCGATCGCCTGGCCCTCGACCTCGGTGATCAGGTCCCCGCCATGGATCCCGGCCTGGTCGGCCGGCGAGCCCGGGGTGCACTCGGAGATGATCACGCCGGAGGGCACGGCCTGCAGTGCGATGCCGATGCCCGGATACTCACCGCTGGTCGTGATCTGCATCGCCTCGAAGTCCTTGCGCTCGAGGAAGGTCGAGTGCTCATCGAGGCTCTCGACCAGCCCGCGCACGGCGCTGTGCATCAGCGCATGGTCATCGACCGGGTAGACGTAGTTTTCATGCACGCGCTGCAGCACTTCGGCCAGCAGCCGCGCATCCTGCCACTGGATCGTGGCATCAGCGCTGCCCGCGGCCGCCGGCCCCTGCGCGACGACGCGCGAGGCCACAGAGACGGCAATGCCGAGGATCAGGCCACCAAAGGCGGCAAGGATGAGGCGGGATTGCGGGCTCATGGGCACGCAAGATACTACATGGCCAGCGCCGGCTCCTGTCTCCAGATCCCAGTTGGGTTGCTGGCGGCGGCATACAGCGGCAGCTGTTCGAGCACTTCGGCAAGCGGCATCGGGCGGCCGATCGCAAAGCCCTGGCCATAGTCGACCCCGAGGCTTGCAATGCGGGTGCGGATCTCCTCGGTCTCGACGAACTCGGCCACGGTCACCAGCGACATCGCATGCGCGAGCTGCGAGATCGCACGGATCATCGATTCGGCCTTCGGATCGAGCAGCACGTCGCGCACGAAACTGCCATCGATCTTGAGCATCGTGATCGGGAGCGAGCGCAGGTAGGCGAGCGAGGACAGGCCGGTGCCGAAATCATCGAGCGCGATGCCGCAGCCGAGCTTGCGCAGCTTGCGCATCATGGTCTCGGCACGCGCCAGGTCGCCAACCGCGGCGCTCTCGGTGAGCTCGAAGCACAGCGCGGCCGGGTTGATACCGCTGGCCGAGATCTGGTCGGCCAGGTAATCGGCGAAGGACTCATCCTTGATCGACTGGCCCGAGACGTTGATCGAGAACACCACGCCCGGCGCGGCGAGCGTCGCGGCCTGGTCCTTGAGCATCTCGAGCGACTTGGCGATGACCCAGCGGTCGATCTCGGGCATCAGCTGGTAGCGCTGGGCCGCGGACATGAAATGATCGGGTCCGACGGTCTCGCCGCGATCGTTGATCATGCGCAGCAGGATCTCAAAATGCGGCGGCGAGCGATCCTGCCCCAGGCCGATGATCAGCTGCGCATTCAGGCGCATGCGATCCTCGGCGATCGCGGCGCGCAGGTCACCCATCACGTTGATGTCCGTGAAGCGGCGGATCAGGCTCTCATCGGCCTCCTGGAAGACCTCGACGCGGTTGCGGCCGCGATCATTGGCCGCCTTGCAGGCGGTTTCGGCCGCGGCGAACGGGTGCGTGAATTCCTGGTTGCGCGGCTCGACGCTCGCGACGCCAATGCTGACCGAGACCTGCATCTTGCCATCGCCGATCGAGGCACTGGCATCTTCGGCGCCCTGGCGCAGTGATTCGCCAAAACCGGCGGCATCCTGGAGCCCGGCCGGAATCAGGATCGCGAAGCGATCACCCGAGATACGCGCGGCAATCGCGCCGGGCGGCACGCGGCGGCGGATCAGTTCGCCGATCTGCGTGATGACCTTGTCACCGATGTGCATGCCGTAGGTGTCGTTGATCACGTGCATGCGATTGACATCGACATACAGCGCGCTCCACCAGCTCTGTGCACTGGTGTCGGCACTGAGGACACTGCGCACGCGGTTCTCGAAGGCCGGCCGCGTCAGCAATCCGGTCAGCGCATCGTAGGCGCTGGCGATGACGGTCCCGATGCGTCGCGCCAGCAGCTCGGCGAGGCGCGAGTGCCGCATCGTGAATTTGGGGGAGGACTCGGCACGAAACAGCGCCAGCACGCCGATCGAGCGCCCATCAGAGCGGCTCACCGGGCAGCTTAAGATGCGGAACACGCCGACCTTGTCACCCGATTGCAGTCGCAGCCGATTGACGATCACGGCCTCGCGATGCAGCTGCGCGGTGGAGAGCAGATGGCGGTGCGCCTTGGCGACCAGGCCGCTGTCGAGCGGTTCGGTATCGCCCTGCTGCACCAGCACCAGGCCCTTCTCGGGCACCAGCAGCGCGACCAGCCCGGTCTCGATGTGCTGGCAGGCGCCACGGAGGATCGCCTTCAGGTCATCGCCGGACTCATCCAGGCCTTCCTTGCCCCCGGAGACCGCCAGCAGCATGTCGAGGTCATGATCCTGCTCGAGCAGCGAGCTGTGCAGGTTGATGATCTTGTCGCGCGCCTGCAGCTCGCGGCGCAGGCACTCCATCGCCGGACGCACCAGCGACTGCACGAAGGCGAACGAACCGCGTTCGGTGGTATCGAAACCCGGGCGGCAGCGGATCGCGACGATCGCGAACGGGCGTGTCACATCGCCGCTCTCGGGACGCAGCCAGAAGACGTAGACCGGCTCCTCATCATTGACGATGCGCAGCTGTCCGGCCGACTCGGTATCGATCAGGCCGGCGCGGATCGATTCATCGATCGCTTCGCGGGTCTCGGCATCGAGCGTCATGTCGCTCGACCAGCACAAATCTCCACGGGCGTTGAACACACTGAAGCCGCTCATGCGGGGCAGGAGCACGCGCAGCAGCTGACCGTAGGGTTCGAGCGAGTGCCATTCGGACTGCAGCACGGCTTCCGTCGGGCTGATGATGGTCTCGGTTAAGACGGTCGCGTCCTGCTGCATATCGACGGGTGTCACTGGCGGAGGTTTCCGGTCACTAACATGGCGTATTGCGTCCGGTGCGACCATGAACCGGTTCGCTGTTTTGTTAAGTCGCGGCGGCCTTCGGCGGGGCAGTTCCGGCTGCTGCGGCGCAACAAACCGAGCCCGGGCCCGGGCGGGGCGGGCCGCTCAGCCCGGGCTGTGGCGCCGGAACCAGAGCTCCGGGTCCACCGGGTGACCCTCATGGCGGATCTGCAGGTACAGCTCGGGCTCCGAGCGCCCGCCGGTGTCGCCCGCCGCGGCGATCACGGCGCCGGCGGCGACATTGTCCCCGGCGTGCACGTGCAACTGGTCGTTGTAACCGTAGAGGCTCAGGTAGCCCTCGCCATGATCGATGATCGCCAGCAGCCCGAGGCCCGGCAGCCAGTCGGCATAGATCACGCGTCCGGCACTGATCGCCTTGACTGGCGCTGAACGCTCGGTCGCGATCACAACCCCGTCCCAGCGCACGCTGCTCGCCCGCGCGGTGCCAAAGCCTGCGACCACATGGCCGGCGACCGGCCAGTCAAGTGTTCCGCGCAGGCGCCCGAAAGCGCTTGCGGTGTCCGGCGGCGGTACGTTGCGCATCGTGTGCGAGAGCTCGCTCAGCAGGCGCTCGAGGTCTGCCTGCTGGCTCTTGAGCCGCGCGAGGCTCACTTCATGGGCCTGCGCCTGGCTCTGCAGCGTCGCCAGCACCTGCGCGCGCTCGCCGCGCCGCTGCTCGAGCTGCGCCAGCTTCTGCTGCTGCTCCTGGCCGATCGACTGCAGGCGGGTTTCCTCGGCGGCGATCTGCGCATCGAGCGCGTTGATGTGGCTCACGTGCTGCTCGATCGTGTGGATCTGGTCGGCGCGCGCGCGGCTGAAATAACCGTAATAGGCGAACATGCGCTGCACATGCTCGGGATGCTGCTGGTTGAGCAGCAGTTTGAGCGGTTCGGTCTGGCCGATCATGTAGGCCACGCGCAGCTGGCCGGCGAGCGCCGCGCGCTCGTGCTCGAGCGCGCTCTGCTCGGCCTGCCGGTCACGCTCGAGTGTCGCCCGTGCCGCAGCGCGCTCGGCCTGCTCCTGCTGCAATCGCGTCAGGGACTGGCGGGCCTCGCCGACCGACAGCTCGGCCGCCCGCAGGCTCTTGCTGACCTGGTCGCGCTCGAGCGCATCGTGGCTGACTTCGCGGCTGATTTTCTCGATCTGCTCGCGGATCGACTTGAGCTCGGACTCGGTCTGGCGCACCGACGCAGCGGGCGCCGTAGCAGGAGGACTTAAGCCAGCCAGCAGCGCCCAGCAGACCAGCCAGAGCCTGGCGCGGCCGTAGAGAGGGGATCCCACCATGCGGAAAAGTCTACCCTAGCGGTCTATAATGCGCGGCCCTGACGCCCCCCGACCGGCCGCCGGGCCAGCCCGGATGGGGCCCACCGACCGACACTATTTAAGGATCTGACGAGCGATATGGAGCACCTGCCCGAATTTATCCTGCACCACCCCTTCTACGTCGCCCTGATCGTGGCCGCGGCGGTTGCGGTGCTGGTCTACGAGCTGCGCCATCGCGCGCACGACAGCGGCGCGATCGGTGCGCAGGATGCGATCCGGCTGATGAACCAGGGCGCCGCGGTACTCGATGTGCGCCCGGCCGCCGCCTTCGCCGCCGGCCATATCTCCGGTGCCCGCTCGCTGCCCCCCGAAGAGGTCGCGAAGGCCGGCGATATGCTCAAGCGCTACAAGGATCGGCCGGTGATCGTGTACTGCGAGCGCGGCGTCTCGGCCGCCACGACCGTGCGCAGCCTCGCCGCGCTCGGCTTCAGCAAGGTATTCAACCTGCGGGGCGGCCTCACCCGCTGGCGCGCCGATAACCTGCCCGTCGTGACCGACTGAAGGGACGGGCGATGAGTTCAGCGGCAATCGTGATGTATGCGACCGACTGGTGCCCGTACTGCGAGCGCGCCCGCTCGCTGCTGCGAACCAAGGGCGCGGCCTTCGAGGAATTCGACGTCGAGGCGCTGCCCGAGAAACGCGACGAAATGCTGACCCGCAGCGGGCGGCGTACCGTCCCGCAGATTTTCATTGGCGAGCGCCATATCGGCGGCTCCGATGACCTGCACGCGCTCGAGGCCACCGGCCAGCTCGATACGCTGCTGCAGGCGACACGCTAGGCCCGCGATTCGGGCCAAATCTTTTCATCCCTCTGGACATCAGGAAACCTAAAAACATCATGAGTAGCAACGATCCCATGGCCGGAGCAGGCATCGCCGGTGCACAGCTGGTACTGCAGGCCGTCTACCTGAAGGACTGCTCCTTCGAATCCCCGCAGGGGCCGCGCGCGCAGTCCGAGTGGAACCCGCAGATCTCCCTCGATCTGAATACTGCGGTCGAGCCGCTGAGCGGCGACCTGCGCGAAGTGATCCTGACCGTGACTGTTTCGGCCAAGCAGGGGGATCGCACGATGTTCCTGGTCGAGGTCAAACAGGCCGGCGCGTTCCTGATGCAGAACCTGGCGAGCGATGATTACAAGCGGGCTGCGGGCATCGTCTGCCCCGGCATCCTGTTCCCGTACGCGCGCGCCGTGGTCTCGCAGATGGTCAGCCAGGGCGGCTTTCCGCAGCTGCTGCTGCCGCCGGTGAACTTCGAGGCGCTGTTCAACTCAGCGGCGTCGACGCCACAGAACACGACCACGAACTGACGTGTCCGCGAAGGAGAGTGCGCGCGCGCGGATCGCGGTGCTGGGCGCAGGCTCCTGGGGCACGGCACTGGCGATCCAGTGCGCGCGGGCCGGCTCGATGGTCCATCTGTGGGGTCGCGATGCGGCCCACGCGGCCGCGATGCAGCAGGAGCGGCTCAATCGCCGCTACCTCGCGCACGCCCCGTTTCCCGACAGCCTTCAGGTCACGACGACACTCGAGGCGGCGATGGCCGGCGTCGAGGACGTGCTGGTCGCGGTGCCGAGCGACAGTTTTCGCGAACTGCTGCTGAAAATCCGCCCGCTGCTCGCTCCGAAGCAGCGCCTGTGCTGGGCGACCAAGGGGTTCGAGGTCGAATCCGGCATGCTCCCCAACGCCGTCGCGCGCGAGGTACTTGGCAGCGAGCGGCCGATGGCGGTGCTGTCCGGACCGACCTTCGCACGCGAAGTCGGCGCGGGACTGCCGACCGCGATGACGATCGCCTCGCCGGTGGAGGAGTACGCCAAGCTGCTGGCCCACGATATCTCCTCGGCCAATTTCCGTGCCTATACCTCGGCCGACATCACCGGCGTCGAGGTCGGCGGCGCGGTGAAGAACGTGCTCGCGATCGGCGCTGGGCTCTCCGATGGGCTGGGGTTTGGCGCCAATTCACGCATCGCGCTGATCACGCGCGGCCTGGTCGAACTCACGCGCTTAGGGGTCGCGCTCGGTGCGCAGCGTGAGACCTTCATGGGCCTGGCAGGCCTGGGCGACATCGTACTCACCTGCACCGATGATCAGTCGCGCAACCGGCGCTTTGGCCTGCACCTGGCACGTGGCGACACCGTCGAGGCGGCGCTCACCCAGATCGGGCAGGTGGTCGAGGGCTATCACGCGGCACGGGCAGTGCGCGCGGTGGCGGCGCGCGAGGGCGTCGTCATGCCGATCTGCGAGGGCATCTACGGGGTGCTGTATGACGGTGTCACCGCCGAGCAGGTCGTGCGCGGTCTGATGATGCGGCCGATCCGCCCGGAGTTCGACTAACGGGGGACCGCGCGCGCTCGGAGATTCGGGCGGCCGCAGAGAATCTCAGGCGCTACGCAAGGGGAGTGAGTGTCATCGATATTGCAAATACGCTGCTGACCTTTTCTCAGGTAGCCATCGGTCTGGCTGGCTTCTCAGCCATTCTGGTCGCGTTGAGCGGCAAACCCCACCAGTGGAAACCTGTGGATGCGTTCCGCATCCGCAACATCCTGGCGTTCACCTTCGAATCGGTATTTCTGTCGCTGATACCCTTTGTGCTGGCATTTTTCTCGTTGCGAGAAGCAACGGTTTGGCGGGTGTCGCTGTGGGTACTCGCGCTGGCGACGCTGGGCGGTGTGGTGCAGATCCTCGCCGGCGTTTATCGAATGTCGCGTTCCGATCGCGCTGTCTTGAAGTACTTGGTGATATCCACAGTAACGGCCGTATTGGCCGTGATGGCGTTGGTCGAGCTGCTGGCTGCATTCGGGATGGTGGCTCCAGCATCCGCGGTGTTTTTCCTGGGTCTGGTCGTTCTGCTCGGGGTCTCGGCCGTGTTGGTCGCTCGATTCCTGTTTGCCCGGCCCGCCGACTGATTTATCCCTCCAGCGGACCCGCCGGCTACAGTCCCCGGGCACCTGCGAACCCGAGCTGCCGCCAGGCCTCGTAGACCACCAGCGCGACGCTGTTGGCCAGGTTCAGGCTCCGGTTCCCGTCCCGCATTGGAATCCCCAGTTTCTGCTCCGGTGCGAGCGTCGCCAGAAAATCCGCCGGAATGCCGCGGGTTTCCGGGCCGAACAGCAGCGCATCCCCCGACTGAAAGCGGGCCGCCGCATAGCTGTGGGTCTGGCCGGTCTCGATCGCGAACAGCCGCGCGCCCGGGAGCGCTGCCAGGCAGGCGGGGAGCGAGGCATGGGTCTGTACGGCGGTCATCTCGGCGTAGTCCAGCCCGGCGCGGCGCAGGCGCGGCTCATCGAGTTCGAAGCCGAGCGGCCGGATCAGGTGCAGCGTGCACCCGGTGTTGGCGCACAGGCGGATGATATTGCCGGTATTGGGCGGAATTTCCGGCTCAAACAGGATCACGTGAAACATGATGCTAGCCTAAGCGATAATCCGGACACGATGAACGCCCCGGCCCCTGACCCGATCCTCGCCACGAGCTTCTGCGGCCTGAAGTTTGCGAGCCCGATCGTGCTGCTGTCGGGGTGCGTCGGTTTTGGCGAGGAATACACCCGCATCGAGGGGTTCTCGAACCGCGATGCCGGCGCGATCGTGCTCAAGGGCACGACCGGCAAGCCGCGCCTGGGGAATGCCGCGCACCGCGTCGCCGAGACCTACCAGGGCATGCTCAATGCGATCGGACTGCAAAATCCGGGCGTCGAGGTGGTCGTGAAGCGGATCCTGCCGACGCTCGATTTCAGCGAGACCCGCTTCATCGCCAACGTCTGCGGCTCGACGATCGAGGAGTACGTCGAGGTCACGCGGATGTTTGAGGATTCGCCGATCGATGCGATCGAGATCAACATCTCCTGCCCGAACATCAAGGAAGGCGGCGTGCAGTTCGGCAATGTGCCGGAAATGTCGGGGCGCGTGGTCGCGGCCTGCCGCGCGGTGACGCGAAAGCCGCTGATCACCAAGCTCTCGCCCAACCAGACCGACATCCGCGCGAATGCGCGCTGCTGCATCGAGGCCGGGACCGATGGCTTCGCGGTCATCAACACCGTGACCGGGATGGCGATCGATGTGACAACGCGCCGGCCGGTGATCGGCAACGTCCAGGGAGGTCTCTCGGGCCCGGCGATCAAGCCGATCGCGCTGCTTAAAGTGAAGGAAGTCTACGAAGTGGCGCGCGCCCACAACATTCCGATCATCGGGCAGGGCGGCATCACCTGCGCGCAGGATGCGCTCGAGTTTCTGATCGCGGGCGCCTCGGCGGTCGGCATCGGCACCGCACTCTTCTATGATCCACTGGTGTGCCAGAGCGTCAATGCGGGCATTGCAACTTATCTGAAGGCGCAGGGTTTAAGCAGTGTTGCCGAGCTGGTCGGCACGCTCGAGACGCAGCGCGCCGGCGTCTGCTGAATGATCCTAATGACTCGTAGTGTGGAGAAAGAATTATGAGTACGGCCGATGATCTGGAAAAGCTGCGTGCGCTGCACGCCAGCGGGGCCCTGAACGATGGCGAATACGCCCAGGCCAAGGCGCAGCTGCTCGGAACCAACGCATCCATGCCCGGCCAGATGCTGCGCCGCATGGCACGCTCGCGCACCGACCATGTCCTCGGCGGCGTGTGTGGCGGACTCGGCGCGCACACGGGACTGCCTTCATGGGGCTGGCGCATTCTGTTCGTGGCCTCGGTCGTGTGCTTCGGCTTTGGCCTGCTGATCTACCTGCTGCTGTGGATTTTCCTGCCGATCGAGGGGGCCGCGGTGCCCGCGCCGTGAGCGCGGATGCCATCGCCTATCCGGTCGGTGAGACCTGGATCTTTGATATCGGCGTGGCACGCATCGAGCATCGGCTCGAATCCCTGAACTCACTGCGCTATCGCGTGCTCAGTGGTGAACGTGCCGGCAGCGCTGATCGTGTCGCAATGCAGGTGCAAGCGTTGCGAGACAGCTTGTTCATGGTCTCCTGGCAGGAAGCCGATGGGATCACCGTCGTGCACGTCGAGGATTTTACAAAGGGCTGCTTTGAAGCCTGCGTGACTTTTCCGGGCGGACGCTTCGAGCGCATCCACGGCACGATGTCACGCGCCGGGTGAGCGCGAGTGTCGTACGCCGCGAGCTAGAGCCCCACTATTCGCCGGGCGCAAGGCCAAGAATATGTGCCTTGCTTGGAAATCGACGCTGAAGTTCCGGCACTCGTTCAGGATGTTGCTTATAAAACGTCTTCATTTCCTTGGTGCAGTCGCCATGGATCTGATACGACTCCAGCCCTGACCCTGCGCTCGGGTTATCGCTAACGCATTCAAGAGCCGAGGGCTCGGAGATGCCGTAGAGATATTCAGCCTGTCCAGATGCAATAAAATTCATCGTGCTGCGAGCCACAGCAGACTTGTCTAGCTCTTTGCTCTGACAGAGGAATGAGACGACATCGGGAACCAACTGGAATCGCGCATAAGCCAATCCTGCACAGGCGCCGATAATCAGGCTGCCAACGATGCTAAGTAGCCCAGTGCGGTTCGCGCTGGTTTTTCCTGGGTTTTAACTCGTTGCGCTACGGCGCGCCCTGCGGCACAGGTGCGGGCGGCGCCGCCGGCGCCCGCGGGCCAGATGAATCGGCTACAGGCACCAGCTTTTCGCGCAGATACACCTGATTAAGCGGATAAGCGAGCAGGATGCCCTCGGCCGCAAGCCGCTCGAGCAGCTTGCGGTTGATCCGATCGAGCAGCACTTCTTGCGCCGGTGCAGCGTCAATCACATTATAAAAGAGCACTTCGAACTGCAGCGCGCGCTCCCCGAGCACTGTCAGCAGGCAGTGATCAAAGCGCACACCCGGCTCGACCTGGATGATCTGCTCGACCACGATGCTGACGCGCGCGATTTTTTCCGGGGGCGTCTCATAGGAGATCATCAGCGTAAAAAGCCCGCGCTGCTCGCGCATGCGTCCGAAGTTGCGCACGCGGCTCTTGAGCAGCTCGGCGTTCGCGATGATCACCTGCTCGCCAGTGACGCTGCGCAGACGTGTGCTCTTGATGCCGATCTGCTCGACCGAGCCGGTGCAGTCACCGACGGTCAGCATGTCGCCCGGCACGAACGGCTGGTCGAGCACGATCGCCAGCGAGGCAAACAGATCGCCCAGCACCGTCTGCACGGCGAGCGCCAGCGCGATGCCACCGACGCCGAGGCCCGCCAGCAGACCGGTGACCTTGATGTTCAGGTTGACCAGCGCCAGCAGCAGCACCATGGCCCAGACCACCAGGTGCACCACGAACATCACGACCTTGATCGTGCCGGCGAGGCGTGGCTCGGGTTGCGCCTGAGGCCGGTTCATCAGTCCAAAGCGGGTCGCGGCGATCAGCCACAGGCCCATCTGCAGCCAGATGCCGACGACGATGATGACATCGAAGATCTCATCGACCTTGTGCGGCCACTTGAGCAGCCGTTCGGCAAGGTAGAGTGCCGCGACCCAGACGACCATACGACTGGTGTGTTCGATCAGGTTGGCGATCAGCGCCAGAACGGTCGCGGGCTTTAGACCTTCACGATGGATGCGCGCATGCAGGAAGCGGCGTAGCACCGGCAGCACCAGCAGCGCCAGCAGGAAGGCAAGCGCGGCGACCAGCCAGTCGCGCGGCGAATTGCCCAGCAGCTGCAGCTTCTGAAATTCGTCCCAGCTGTAGGTGTGGATCTCGGACCAGTTCATCGCGCGCTCGCCGCCCCTTACAAAAGTACAGGCGCGCGATTATAGGCTGGGACTACGCGTTTAATGCGTCTCAGGGTGCGGGCTCGAGATCTTCCGGATCATCCATGCCCAGTTCCTTGAGCTTACGTGTCAGAGTGTTGCGGCCCCAGCCGAGCAGGCGCGCGGCTTCCTGCCGATGGCCCTGGGTATGTTTCAGTGCAACGCGAATCAGTGCCCGCTCGAATGCCGGCAGTGCCTCATCCAGCAGCGGCTTGGCTGGCGCCGCGCCCTGATTCTCGGCCCAGTGCGTCAGCGCCACGGTCCAGTCCTGTTCCGAGTTCGGCAATGCGCTCGCGCCAGAGATCTCAGGTGGCAGGTCCTCGAGCCGGATCTCGTTGCCCGGTGCCAGCACCGTCAGCCGTCGACACAGGTTCACCAGCTCGCGCACGTTTCCAGGCCAGTTGTAGGCCAGCAGCCGCTCCGAGGCGTTGGCGGTCAGCGTCTTGGGCTCGACACCCAGCTCCTGCGCCGCGACGCGCAGATAGTGCCCGAGCAGGTCGGCGGTATCCTCGCGGCGCGCGCGCAGGGGTGGCAGTTCGATGCGGATGACATTGAGGCGATGGAACAGGTCCTCGCGAAACTGCCCGATCTGGACCCGCTGCTCGAGGTTCTGATGGGTGGCGGCGATGACACGCACATCCACACGGATCGAGGTCTGCCCGCCGACGCGATAGAACTCGCCCTCGGCCAGCACGCGCAGCAGGCGCGTCTGCAGCGAGGTCGACATGTCGCCGATCTCATCGAGGAACAGCGAACCGCCATCGGCCTGCTCAAAGCGGCCGCGGCGCATGCTGTCGGCGCCCGTGAACGCACCCTTCTCATGGCCGAACAATTCGGATTCGAGCAGTTCGGCCGGAATGGCCGACGTGTTCAGCGCGATGAACGGCCGGCCGGCGCGCGGACTGTGTTCATGCAGTGCGCGGGCAGCCAGTTCCTTCCCCGTCCCGGACTCGCCGGTGATCAGCACGTTCAGGCTCGAGCGCGACAGTCGTCCAATGGCGCGGAACACCTGCTGCATCGCTGGCGCCTTGCCGAGCAGCGCCGTGATCTTGGGCACCGGCACCGCCGTCGCGCTCCCCGGGCTCGGGCGCGCGCCGGCGTGCGCCGCACGCCGCACCAGATCAATCGCCTGATCCAGATCAAAGGGCTTGGCCAGATACTCGAAGGCGCCGGATCCGTAGGCCGAGACGGCGCTGCCCAGATCCGAGTGCGCGGTCATCACGATGACCGGCAGATCCGGATGCAGGTCGTGCGCCTTGCGCAGCAGGTCAAGGCCGGACTGGCCGGACATGCGTACGTCGGTGATCAGCACATCCGGTTCATCGGCGCGCAGCGCAGTGAGCGCCGACTCGGCCGCATCGTAGGCCTTCGGCTGCATGCCGGCGTTGCGCAACGCGCGCTCCAGAACCCAGCGTATCGACGCATCATCGTCGACCAGCCATACACGCAGAGGTTGAGCGTTCATTCAGTGCCCTCGATTGGCAATTGGAGTTTAAAGAGCGTGCGCCCGGGGCGGCTGTCAAATTCCACGATGCCCTGGTGACGGGCGAGCATCTCCTGCGCCACGGTCAGTCCGAGGCCCGTGCCATCGGCCTTGCCCGTGACCAGCGGATAGAACAGGGTCTTCTGCAGCTCGGCCGGTACGCCCGGGCCGTCATCCTCGACCTCGATGGTCGCGACCAGGCGATGCCGGTGCGTGCCGATGCTGACATTCGAGAGCGCGCGTGTGCGCAGGATGATGTTGCCGTGCCCCTCCACCGCCTGCAGCGCATTGCGCGCGACATTGAGCAGTGCCTGGATGATCTCGTTGCGATCAAACTCCCCGGCCGGCAGGCTCGGATCGTAATCGCGCTCGATCGTCACGCCGGGACCGGCCTCGATACGCAGCAGGTGCAGCACGTGCTCGCAGATCTCGTGGATGTTGGCCAGCTGCTTGGCCGGCGGGCTCGAGGGCCCGAGCATCGTGTCGACGAGCGCGCGCAGCCGGTCGGCCTCGAAGATAATGATGCTGGTGTATTCCTTGAGCGAACCATCATTGAGCTCGCGCTCGAGCAGCTGCGCGGCACCGCGCAGTCCACCCAGCGGATTCTTGATCTCATGCGCCAGCTGCCGGACCATCAGGCGGCTGCTGTCGACGCGATCGATCAGATCATGCTCGCGGGAGATGCGCTGGCGCTGGCGCGCGTCGGTGAGTTCGAGCAGCAGATGCCGGCCGGTCACCTGACCCTCAAGCGGCGTTGCCGTGATGTCGACCGTGACCGCCGTGGTCTTGCGCTGCGCGTGCGCGAGCGGTGTCAGCAGCAGTTCGTGGCCCGAGCAGATCTCGCTGCGCTCGAGCGAGCGGCGCAGGATGGTCGTCAGGGCGTGCGCACCGATGAACAGCTCGCCGATCGGCCGGCCGCGCGCCTGGTTCAGACCCATGCCGAGCAGATCCTGCGCGGCGACGTTGGCGTAAATCACGCACAGCGTGGCATCGAGCATCACGACGCCGGTGGCGAGCGCATCCACGAGCTCGGCCGAGTCGAAATGCGAGAGCGGTGAGGCCGCCTCGTATTCGGCGACCATCATCATTCCCCAAGGCGGCGTATCGCCGCCCTCAGTGAATGTTGGGCAGACCCCGGTTGTTGGGACTGTTGGGGTTCTGCGGCGCGAGCACTGAAGGCTGGCGCACGTAGAAGGTCAGCGGACCGGACTGGCACAGGACCGTGCCACCCCCGTCGCTCACGCTCACCGACAGGGTGTGAGTGCCCCGATCCAGCGGGCTGATCGTGTAGCCCGTGGACGTGCTGCCGCTGCCGGCTACCGGCGCGCCATCGTAGAAGAGCGAAATGCGATCGCTCGGACGCGCCGCCGGATTGAGGTTGATGCTGACCGCCACTGAATCGGCATCGCCTATCGTGGATTCCGCGGCGGGCGAGCCCACTGCGCAGCTGGTGTAGCGGAAGTTCAGATCCTTCAGCCTGGCGGCGGCCGCGGCATTGGCGTTCGAATTCGCTGCCGGAGCGGACTTCGGCGCCGAGTAGGTCTGCGGCTCCTTTACAAAGATCTCGGTCGCGCCCTCGTGCGGCTGATCGGAGAAATGCACGACGCCATCGGCATCGACCCAGCGATAGACGGAGGCCTGCGCAGCCACTGCCCAGCAGCTTCCGACTACGGCCAGTAGGAGGGCGATTCGCATAGGCGTCCAGCATAAACCGATAGCACCTGCACATACAAAAACGGGGAATGACCTCGCCCCGGTCATCCCCCGATTTGACAATGCGCGCCCGCGAGCACGGCGGGCCGTTGGGCCCTAAGGCGGACCCGGCCTGTATCACAGGCTCGGTCGGTGCCGCCCCGGGCATCACGTAGTTAGTTACCTCTAGACGCTGTAGTACATGTCCAGCTCGACCGGATGAGTGGACATCCGGAAGCGCGTGACTTCCTGCATCTTCAAGCCAATGTAGGCATCGATGACATCGTCGGTGAACACGCCGCCCTTCTTCAGGAACTCGCGGTCACTGTCGAGGGCCTCGAGCGCCTGTTCGAGTGAAGAGCAGACCTGTGGAATGTGCTTGGCCTCCTCGGGCTCCAGATCGTAAAGATCCTTGTCGGCCGGATCGCCGGGGTGGATCTTGTTCTGGATGCCATCGAGTCCCGCCATCATCATCGAGGCGAAGGCAAAGTACGGATTTGCGGCCGAATCCGGGAAGCGTACTTCGATGCGACGCGCCTTCGGGTTCGAGACCCACGGAATGCGGATCGAGGCGCTGCGGTTGCGGGCCGAGTAGGCGAGCATCACTGGCGCTTCAAAGCCCGGGACCAGGCGCTTGTAGCTGTTGGTGCCCGGATTGGTGAAGGCATTGATCGCCTTGGCGTGCTTGATGATGCCGCCAATGTAGTAGAGCGCGGTCTCGGACAGGCCGCCGTACTTGTCGCCGGCAAACAGCGCCACGCCGGCCTTCTGCAGTGACTGGTGGACATGCATGCCCGAACCGTTGTCGCCGACCAGCGGCTTGGGCATGAACGTGGCCGACTTGCCATGCAGGTGCGCGACGTTGTGGATCGCGTACTTGAGGATCTGCACTTCATCGGCCTTCTTCACCAGGCCGCCGGCGCCGACGCCGATTTCGCTCTGGCCGCCGGTGGCCACTTCGTGGTGATGCACCTCGACCTTCAGGCCCATCTGCTCGAGGGCCTCGCACATCGAGGCGCGGATGTCCTGGAAGGCATCGACCGGTGGCACCGGGAAGTAGCCGCCCTTGACGCCGGGGCGGTGACCCATGTTGCCTTCAGGATAGGCGGTGTTCGAATTCCAGGCACCCTGCACCGAGTCGATCTCGTAGCTGCAGCCGTGCATGTCGTTGGTCCACTTCACGCTGTCGAAAATGAAGAATTCATTCTCGGGACCGAACAGTGCGCCATCGGCGATGCCGGTGGACTTGAGGTAGGCCTCGGCGCGCCGGCCGAGCGAGCGCGGGTCGCGCTCATAGCCCTGCATCGTCGCCGGTTCAATCACATCGCAGCGAATGTTGACGGTCGGGTGTTCGAAGAAGGGGTCGATCACGGCCGTGGCCGGATCGGGCATCAGGATCATGTCGGACTCATTGATCCCCTTCCAGCCGCCGATCGAGGAGCCGTCGAACATCTTGCCCTCGACGAAGAACTCATCGGTCACGTACCGCGTCGGGATCGTGACGTGCTGTTCCTTGCCACGGGTGTCCGTGAAGCGCAGGTCGGCGTACTTCAGCTCTTTTTCTTTGATCAGCTTAACGACATCACTCGGTCCCATATCCCCTCCAAGAAAATGATCCCCTTAGTCCGGCCGCTTAGAGGTGCATGCACCATGCCAAGCGTGCGGCGGGCAAAGGGTTCAACAAAATCGCCACGTTAGCCTTGTTTTGGAGCAACGCACCGACCCTCTGCCGCACTAGTATAGTGCGCACTATTACCTGCCGCCCCTGTTTGGTGCGGCCCGTTCGGGGCGCGGGTTCGGCCAGGGTGCATGGCCCGACGGCGCCCGAAAAACCCGGGGCTGCGGACACTTACCTTATACTTTGCCGTTTTTCCGGGGACCGACTCAATCATCGAGGCGGGGCAGCCAGCCGATCCGCCCTTGGGGGCGCCGGCCGGGGCGCGCCCCAGGCGCCCAGGGGCGCCACCGATCGGACGCTGCTCGACAGGGATCGAATGAACAACGGCAAGCTGGGCGCTCGACCGCGCACCTTTCAGGATCTGATCTTCACGCTGCAGCGCTACTGGTCCGATGCCGGCTGCGTCATCCTGCAACCCTATGACATGGAGGTCGGGGCCGGCACGTTCCACACCGCGACCTTCCTGCGCTCGATCGGGCCGGAACCCTGGAGCGTGGCCTACGTGCAGCCCTCGCGCCGCCCAACCGACGGTCGCTATGGCGAGAACCCCTTCCGCCTGCAGCATTACTACCAGTTCCAGGTGCTGATCAAACCCTCGCCGGCCGACCTGCAGGAGCTTTACCTCGGGAGCCTGAAGGCGCTCGGCTTCGATCCGCTGATCAACGACATCCGCTTCGTCGAGGACAACTGGGAATCCCCGACGCTGGGCGCGTGGGGACTGGGCTGGGAGGTGTGGCTGAACGGCATGGAGATCAGCCAGATGACCTATTTCCAGCAGGTCGGTGGCCTGGACTGCCGCCCGGTCAGTGGCGAGATCACCTATGGGCTCGAGCGCCTGGCGATGTATCTGCAGGGCGTCGAGAGCATCTTCGACATCCTGTGGACCGAAGGCCCCCAGGGGCGCGTGACCTACCGGGACGTGTTCCACCAGAACGAGCTCGAGCAGTCCACCTACAGCTTCGAGCACGCGGACATCGAAGTGCTGTTCCGCCATTTCGACGAGCACGAGCGCCTCTGCACGCAGCTGCTGGATGCCAAGCTCGCGCTGCCCGCCTATGAGCAGGTGCTCAAGGCCTCGCACACCTTCAATCTGCTCGATGCGCGCAAGGCGATTTCGGTCACCGAGCGACAGCGCTTCATCTTGCGGGTGCGCACGCTGGCGCGCGGCGTCGCCCAGACCTACTACGCTACGCGCGAGGCGCTCGGCTTCCCGCTGCTCAAGGGGAAGTCCGCTTGAGCACCGAGCAACGCGACCTGCTGATTGAACTGGGCACCGAAGAGCTGCCGCCGAAAGCGCTGCCGACGCTGGAGCGTGCCCTGGCCGAAGGCATCACGCAGGGCCTCAAGCACTGCGGCCTCGTGCACGGCGCCATCGAATCCTTCGCGACGCCGCGACGACTCGCGGTGCGCGTGCGCCGGCTGGCCGTGCAACAGGAGCAGCAGCAGATCCGCCGCCGCGGGCCGCCGCTGCGCGCCGCCTTCGATTCAGCGCAGCAGCCGACGCGCGCGGCACACGCCTTTGCCGAAAGTTGTGGCCTTGCGCTCGATGCACTGACGCGCGAAACGGATGCCAAGGGTGTCGAGTACCTGAGCTACGCCGCAACGCAGCCCGGCGCCTTCACCGCGACGCTCGTGCCCGGCATTGTGCAGCAGGCACTCGATGCGCTGCCAATCCCGAAGCGCATGCGCTGGGGCGCCGGGGAGGCGCAGTTTGTGCGCCCGGTGCACTGGCTGGTGCTGCTGTTCGGGAGCGAGGTGATTCCAGCCACGATCCTCGACGCCGTATCGGACCAGTACACGTTTGGCCATCGCTTCATGGCGCCCAAGCGCCTGCGGCTTGCTTCGCCGGCCAGCTATGAAAATACGCTACGCCGCCGCGGCAAAGTCGTGGCGCAATTTGCCGAGCGGCGTGAACGGATCCGCGCGGAAGTCGTGCGCCTGGCGGCAACTGTCGGTGGGCAGGCGATCGCCGGTGATGAGCTGCTCGATGAGGTCACCGCGCTGGTCGAATGGCCGGTCGCGGTACTGGGGCATTTTGAAGCGCGCTTCCTCGAGCTGCCGCGCGAAGTACTGCTCGCAACGCTCCAGGAGCACCAGCGGTATTTCGCGGTCGAAGATGCCCGGGGCGAGCTGCTGGCGTGCTTCATCACGATCAGCAACATCGAGAGTCGTGATGAATCGGTCGTGCGTGCCGGCAACGAGCGCGTGGTGCGCCCGCGCCTGGCCGATGCGGCATTCTTCTGGGCCCAGGATCGGCGCCAGAGCCTGGCTTCGCGCCGCGGGGCCCTCGATGCGGTCACTTTCCAGGCCAAGCTCGGTTCGATCGGCGCCAAGGTGCTGCGCGTGCAGCAGCTGGCCCACGCACTGGCCGCGCCACTCGGCGCAGATCCGGCGCTGGTCGATGCCGCGGCCTTGAGCTGCAAGTGCGATCTGCTGACTGCGATGGTCGGAGAGTTCCCGGAACTGCAGGGCCTGATGGGCCGCTACTACGCGCTCGCCGACGGCGAGCCGGTCGAGGTCGCCGAGGCGATCCGCGAGCATTACCTGCCGCGCGGTGCCGGCGATGCGCTGCCGCGCACGCGCGCCGGACTTGCGGTCGCGATCGCGGACAAGCTCGATACGCTGGCGGGCATTTTCGCGATCGGGCAGAAGCCGACCGGGACACGCGATCCCTTTGGCCTGCGCCGCGCGGCCATCGGGGTGCTGCGCATGATGCTCGAGGAGCGTCTTGAGCTGGATCTGGCGGCACTGTGCCTCGCGGCCGCGAGCGCGCAGCCTGCGGCGGCGCTCGCGGCGCCGGCTGACACCGTGGCCGCCGAGGTGCTCGACTACATGATGGAGCGGCTGCGCGCGCAGTACCTCGAAAACGGCAGTGGCCTGACAACCGAAATGTTTGATGCGGTGCTGGCGAGCGACCCGGTCTCGCCGCTTGATTTCGCTACGCGCGCGCGCGCACTGCAGGGCTTCCTGGCGCGCCCGGAAGCCGCCAGCCTCGCGGCGGCCAACAAGCGCATCGCCAACATCCTGCGCAAGTCGCCGGCCGGGAGCACGGCAGTCGATGCGGCGCGGCTCGCCGCACCGGCCGAAGCCCGGCTGCATGCGGCACTCGAAGCGCTGCGCCCGGGCGTCGAGGCGGCGCTCGCCGCGCGTGACTACGTCCGCGCGCTGGATCAACTGGCCACACTGCGACCGGCGGTCGATGCGTTCTTTGATCAGGTGCTGGTCAATGATCCGGACGCCGGACTGCGTGCCAACCGGCTCGCCCTGCTGGCCGCGCTGCAGGCGCTGTTCGGTCGCGTGGCCGATCTGTCGCGGCTGCCAGGCTGAGTCGCATGCAGCGGCTGCGCTCAGTCGTCTTCACCTGCTTTTTCTTCGCGTGGACATTCTTCTACGGCATCTTCTTTTGCATCGCCGCGGCCTGCCTGCCCTACCGCGGCCGCTTCGCGCTGGCGCGCTTCTGGGGCACGGCCAGCCTTGCGGTGCTGAAGACCATCTGCCATCTCGACTATCGCATCGAGGGCCGGGAGAACCTGCCCGAGGGTAATCACATCGCGCTGATCAAGCACTCCTCGAGCTGGGAGACCTTTGCGCAGACCGTGATCCTGCCGCCGCAGGTGTGGGTACTCAAGCGCGAGCTCACGTGGATTCCATTTGTCGGCTGGGGAATCCTGTTGCTGCGCTCGATCGCCGTGAACCGCGGCGGAGGTGCCTCCGCGGTGCGGCAGGTGGTCGATCAGGGCCGCGCGCGCCTGAAGGACGGCCTGTGGGTCGTGGTGTTTCCCGAAGGCACGCGCATGCCGCCGGGTGAGACGCGCCGCTACGGCGCGAGCGGCGCACTGCTCGCTTCCGAGACCGGCCACCTGATTGTGCCGATTGCCCATGATGCCGGTTACTACTGGCCGCGGCGCGGATTGCTCAAGCGCCCCGGCACGATCCGGGTCCGCATCGGGCCGCCGATCGTGGCTGCCGGTCGTGACGCGCGCGAAATCAATGCCGAGGCCCAGGCATGGATTGAGGCGCATTCGACGCGTCCGGGCTAAAATCGGCCGATCAGGACCTATATATAGAGTGAGGCCAACATGGCAGTCCGCAAGCCATCCCTACAGCCCTCGATGAGCGATGAGGCCGTCAAGGCCAAGACCGGCAAAGACTGGGCCGCGTGGTTCAAGCTGCTCGATGCCGCCAAGGCGCAGACGCTGGAGCATCGTGCGATCGTCACGCTGCTCTCAAAGACACATGGCGTACCCGGCTGGTGGCGCCAGATGGTCGCGGTCGAGTACGAACGCGCTCGCGGGCTGCGCCAGGTGCATCAGAAGAGCGATGGGTTTTCGGTCTCGGCATCGAAGACCGTGGCGGTGGCGCTTCCCCGCCTGTATCGCGCGACCGCAACCGACGCACAGCGCAAGCGCTGGTTTCCAGCCGGTGGGTTCGTCGCGAGCACCATGACCAAGGATAAATACGTGCGCGGTGCCTGGAACGACAGCGCCCGACTGGAATTTGGTTTCTACGCCAAGGGCAGCGACAAAGCCCAGATCACCGTGCAGGTCAACAAGCTCGCCTCGGCGCGTGAGGTGGAGCGTGAGCGCACCGCCTGGAAAGCTGCGCTCGCTGCGTTAGAACAGCAGCTGGCCGGCGCTTCCTGAATCGGCCAGCGCTCAGTGTCGCTGCCGCACGCGCGGCATGACCTGATGCTCGAGCCAGTTGCGCAGCTCTGCAAGCTTCAGCGTCTCCTCGCGCATCGCCGGCCCGAGGCCGTGCTTCCAGCACAGGTGCTTATCGCGCGGATCCTGCATCAGCCCCTTCAGATCGGCGACGAACAGATCGCGCTCGGCTGCGGTTGCGAACAGGCCCTCATCGAGCAGCACTTGGTCATAGCGCAGCGCCGTCGCTGCGATCTCGGCGAAGCTGTATTCAGGGTGGTACTGAACCCCCCAGAACGTGCCGCGACCAAAGCGCATTTCAAGCGCCTGCAGGCCCATCTCATTCGTCGCCAGTGCCACGGCACCGGAAGGCAGCTGCTCGATCTCATCGCTGTGCACGGTGATCGCCTCGAACACGGCCGGCTTGCCCCGGAACATCGGGTGCTCGCGCCCGGCCGCGTTGAGCTCGATACGACGACCGAAGCCAAACTCGCGCCCACGCGGATTGCGGCGCACACGGCCGCCGGCCGCGGTCACCGCCACCTGCATGCCCCAGCAGCTGCCGAAGAAGGGCACGCCGCGCTCGAGCACCGCGCGCGCCAGCTCGATCTGCCGTTCGATGTGCGGCCCGCCGTCATAGACATTGAGCGCCGAGCCGGTCATCGCGACACCGTCGTAGTCGGCCAGTCCCACGCCGGCCGCCCACTGCACCTCGCCATCGGCGGGGCGGACGATATCGCAGCGTAGCGTCGCCAGACCCTGCAGCACTTTGACGTAGCCTTCACCGGAGGCCTGGCCACCGGCGGCGACCTGCTTCTCGCGCGTCGCGGCGCGATTGCCATCGATGATCAGCACGCGTGCCGCGGTCATGTGCGTTGTCTTCTCATCGTCATGGTTACCGAAGCGCGGGCGGTGCCGGCACTGCGCGGCCCTGCTGTATCAGCAAGGCGCGCAGCCGGTCGGGCCGGTCCGTGATTATGCCATCGACACCCTGCGCCAGCAGGTTGACCATGTCGGAGGATTCATTGACGGTCCAGGGCACGACGCGCAGGTTGAGCGCATGGGCCTCGGCAACGCACGCGGCGTTCAGGTCGCGGTATTCGGGTGACCAGGTCCCTGCACCGACCGCCATGACCAGCTGCGGCACGGAATTATCGTGATCTGCCGGATTGAGGCCGCCGAGCCACGGCGAGGGCCGCGCCGATCCGACCTGAATCGTGTCCTCCCCAGGCTGCTGATCGGTCAGCGCAGCGGTGCTCTGGCCCGGCATCTCCCGGTGCACGGCATGCAGCACGCGCCAATCAAAGGACTGGATGTTGACGATGGCCGCACTGTCGGTTGCTGCGATATCACGCTTGAGCAATTGCACGAACGGCTCGGGTGCCATAGTGAGCGCAGGCTGCTCCGGGAAAATCTTGACCTCGATGTTGACGCGCACCTGGCCGCGGCCGTCCTCACGCACCCGCTTCAGGACATCGGCAAGACGCGGGATACGTTCACCGTCAACCGCCTGCTGCCCGGGAAACTCTGCCGCCAGTGCACTGCCGGGTCGGATCCGGCCGACATCGAACTGCTGCAGTTCAGCAAAAGTCAGCGACCAGATCGGGGGGCCGGCGGCGTCGAGGAAGTGGCCCTGCGCATCGCGCGTGTGCTCGGCATTTAGCCGCGGGTCGTGTGAAACGACCACGACGCCATCGCGGGTCACAGCGCAATCGAGTTCCAGGGTCGACACACCGAGCTTGATGGCGCCTGCAAATGCGGCCAGCGTATTTTCCGGCCACAGTCCGCGCGCGCCGCGGTGGCCCTGCACGTCAAACAAAATTCAGGATCTCCAAGAGTGGCCCGCCGTCGAGCGGGCGGCGAAGTATGCCAGCCCGACGCGGATCGAGGCCAGACGCAGTCGCTGCTTCGCCCTAAAGTTTGTCGCGCTCGTACCACCACAGCACGCCAGTACCGACGGTCGTCAGAAACACGACGCCGACCAGCAGCAGGAAGACCGAATTAATGCCCTCAGTCTGCTTTAGCCACCCGATCACCGGCTCCTGCACGATCGGGCCGACCGCCCCCACACCGTTGATGATGCCGGCAGCAAGCGCCGCCTGACTGCGGGTGCCGGCATCCATGGCGCAGGCGCCGGACACCAGGGAGTCCGGGCCCAGGGCTGTGAAGCCGATCAAACCGAGCAGCACGACGAACACGGTCGCCGAGGAAAGTCCGATGAACCACAGCAGGCTGGTGCACACCAGGCAGCCAAGGATCATCCAGAAAATCACCGGTGTGCGGCGCGCACCCGCGAGGCGATCCGACCAGACGCCGCCGACAATGACCCCCGCAAACCCGATCAGATCGAACATCGCCGAGAGGTAGCCCGCGCGGCTCGCGGACATATGAAACTGCTCGCTTAAGATCAGCGCCGACCAGCTATCAAGCGCATAGCGCAGGAATTTGAGGCCGAAGTAAATCAGCCCCAGCGAAATGATCAGGCCGATCCAGCCCGCCGGGAGCGGTGTCGCGATCTTCTTGCCGCCAGGTGGCGTCGCGACGGCATCGGGCTCGGCGGCATCCTGCAGTGAGAGCCCGACGGATTCGGGTCGCTCGCGCGCCAGAAAGGCGAAGCACACGGTCAGTATCAGCAGCGCAATGCTGGCACCAAAGAACGACCAGGCCATGCCAAGCCACCCGAGCATGAACGCGGCCAGGCCTTTGCCGGCCAGCGCGCCCAACTGGTAGCAGGTCCCCCAGATGCCAAAGAGCGTGCCGCGCTCGGTGCGCAGCGTCCAGTTGGCGAACAGACCCACGTTATGGGACCAGCCGGTCGCCTGCGCGAAGCCGTGAATACCCATGGCCACGCATATCCACAGGAAGCCGCTCGCGCGATGCGCATCGACCAGCCATCCCAGCCATAGATTGCAGAAGGCAGCGATGCTCATGCCATACAGCAGCACCGTGCGGCTCTTGACGTGCCGCCCGAGCCACGCGGCCAGGAACTGGCCAAGCATGTAAGTCACCAGATAGATGGTCCACGGGTAGGCCACCTGCAGATCATCGAGACCGAAGCGCTCCTTGAGAGGCCCCTTCAGGATCGCGTAGATCTTGCGGACCAGATAGAAGCCGAAGTACGACATCCACGTGGCGGTGAACACCTGCGCCCGGTAGCGGCGCAGCAGTGCCGATTGCGGCAGATTCATGCGGGCCGCCGCAGGTGCAGGTTCCCGCCCTCGGAGGACAGCTGCGCCCAGAAGTCAGCCGGCAGCTCGCGATAGTCGCGCATCGTGGCCGAGGCGAGCGGCGTGTTCTCGGCGATATCGCCGGCGCAGCAGGTGACAAACATCGAGCGCATGCCGGCGGCCTGCGCAGCCAGCAATCCGGCGCGGCTGTCTTCGAACACCAGCGCCTCGTCGGCCTCGACGCCCAGTTCATGCGCGGCGCGCAGGAAGCCTTCCGGATCCGGCTTGCCGTGGCTGACATCATCGCCACCGACGCGCGCGCGCGGATTGACCAGCTCATCGGCCCCGAGCATCTTGAGGAAGCGATCGATCACGGTACGCGGGCTCGATGAGACCACCGCGAGCTTCAGCTGCTGCGCCGCGGCGGCCTGCAGTGCCTCGGGCGCGCCAGGAATGGGCTTGACCGTGCTCGTGGCGAGGTTCCATTCGGCCAGCAGTTCGGCACTGAGCTCAGCCGCGGAGAGCTCGATCGGTGTCAGCGCGCGGATCAGCTCGGCCACATGCATCCAGGTGCGGCCGCGGGTCTCGCGCAGCGGCAAGCGGAATTTCTGCACGCCGTGACGGGCGACGACCGCACTGATCGCCTGATCGGTCTGTGGCTCGCTGTCGATGAGCGTTCCATCCAGATCAAAGAGCAGCGCCCGCACGCATCTGAACTGGCTCACCTCACCTCACCTTGCCTGCTCGCCCGTGAATAGTCAGCGTGGCAGCGGTGCTGCGCGCCCGATCCAAAGATTCATTGTCATGGTGCATCAAATCCCGGGGACTGTCACTTCAGCGAAAGGATCCGCAGATTGCGTGAACAGCTGATGAAATCAGAACCGACGGCGGCATTCAGCGCGGGCGCAACTACCAGGGAAGCGAATAGGTCTTGGTATTGCAGAAGCTCTTCATCGCTTCGAGCACGCCCTCCTTGTAGCCGAGTCCCGAGTCCTTGATGCCGCCAAAGGGCGTCATCTCGAGTCGGTAACCGGGCACTTCGCGGACATTGAGGCTGCCGACATTCAGTTCGCGCACGAAGCGCGTGATCAGATCCAGCCGGTTGGTACAGAGCGAGGAGGACAGGCCATAGGCCGTGCCATTGGCAATGCGGATCGCCTCCTCGATGGTATCGAAGCGGATCACCGGCGAGACCGGTCCGAAGGTCTCCTCGCGTACGACCGTCATCTGCGGTGTGACCTGATCAATCACGGTCGGCGAGTACAGCGCGCCACGGCGTGCGTTGCCGACCAGGAGCCTGGCGCCCTGCGCGATCGCTTCATTCACCACGGCCTCAAAGCGGCGTGCGGAACGCTCATCGATGACCGTGCCCATGTCCATCGCCGGATCCAGTGGATCGCCATAGTTGACGGCGCGCGTCTTCTCGACCAGCAGTTCGACGAAGCGGTCGGCGACGGAGCGCTGGACCAGGATGCGTTTGACCGCGGTACAGCGCTGCCCGGAGTTCTTGTAGGAACCGCTGGCCGCGAGCGTTGCGGCCTCGTCCAGGTCCGCGTCCTCGAGCACGATGAGCGGATCGTTGCCGCCCAGCTCCAGCACCTGGCGCTTGTAGACCGCCTTGGCGGCGATGTACTTGCCAATGGCCACACCACCGGTGAAGGTCACCAGGTCCACATCGGGGCTGCTCAGCAGCTCATCGGCGATCTCGGCCGGATCGCCGCTCAGCACCGAGAGCATCGGCGGCGGGAGCCCCGCCTCATAGAGAATGTCGGCCAGCGCGAAGGCCGTCAGCGGCGTCTTCTCGCTCGGCTTGAGCACCATGCGGTTGTTGGTCGCGACCGACGGCGCCACCTTGTGGATGACCTGGTTGAGCGGATGGTTGAACGGCGTGATCGCGGTGATGGCACCCAGCAGCGGTTCGCGCAGCGTATAGACCTTGCGGCTCTTGCCGTGCGCGGTCAGGTCGCAGGAGAACACGCTGCCATCATCAACCAGCGCCTGGTTGGCGGCGAACAGCAGCACATCGGAAGCCCGGCCGACCTCGTACAGCGAGTCCTTCAGGCACAGGCCGGATTCGAGCGTGATCAGGCGCGCCAGCGCTGCACGGCGCGCGGCCACGATCGCGCCGGCCTTCATCAGCACCTGGTAGCGATCGTAGCGGGTCAGCGTTGCCCGGTAAGCCCTGGCGATCTGCAGTGCCTGGCGCACCTGGGCCAGCGTGGCCTTCGGGACGGTGCCGACCAGCGCACCGCTGTAGGGATGGCGCACTTCAATGACACGTTCGCCGGCCACTTTCTCGCCCGCAATGCGCAGCGACTCGCGCAGCGGTGCGCCCGTCTCGATACCCGCGGTGTCAGTGGACATCGGCAGACTCCTGCACCCTGAAGATCAGGCCACCAGATTCAGCCCGAGATCAAAGGCATCAAAATTGCGCCAGCGGCGCGCACCCGGCGCACTCTTCAGGACGCGATTGGCCAGCAGCGGCACCTGCTGTTCGGACAGTCCCCCGTGGGAGCGCAGCGGGACATCCAGGCCCGACAGATCGTGGCGGCTGCGGCTGGTGCCCAACGTCGTGTCCTGCAGCGAGATGATGATCAGATCCCCGATCCGATCCTGCGGCAGTTCCAGCTGCGCCGCGGCCTCGGAGCGCGACAGTACCTTCTGGATGCCGGGCAGTGCGGCAATGCGCTTTCCCAGCGCCTGCGGATCCACGCTGTCGGGCAGATAGACCAGCGCGTAGGAGCCCAATGCGCCGTGGTGCACGACATACGGATCGGTGATCGGGAGAATGACACGCGCCTTGGCGAGGCCGAGCCAGCCATCGAGCGTGTCCTGCAGGTAGATCACATTGGGTTCGCCTTTCGCATCGTGCTTGGCGTTCATCCCATGATCAGCGGTCAGCACGATGGTAGCTCCGAGTTCATCGAGGCGCGCGAGGCTCCGATCGATCATCGCGTAGAAATCATTCGCGATCGGCGTGCCGGGCGCCGCCTTGTGCTGGATGTAGTCGGTGGTCGACAGATACATGATATCGGGTCGCTCACGCTCCATCAGCTTGATGCCGGCGACGAAGATGAATTCGGACAGCTCGGCGCTGTACACGGACGGTACCGGCATGCCGACGCGCTCGAGGATGTGCTCGATGCCATTCTCGGCCAGCGTCACCTGATCGGCCTTCTCCGATGAGAAGCAGATGCCCTTCATCTTGTGGCCGAGGAGCTTGCGCAGCTTGTCCTTGGCCGTGATCACCGCGACCTTGGCGCCGGCGTCGGCAAAGGCGGCGAGGATCGTGCCGACCCGCAGGTAGCGCGGATCGTTCATCATCACTTCTTCGCCCGTGGCCGGATCGTAGAAGTAGTTGCCGCTGATGCCGTGCACGGCCGGCGGCGCGCCCGTGACAATCGAGAGGTTGTTGGGATTCGTGAAGCTCGGCATCACGCAGTCGGCGATCAGGCACGTGCCCTGGCCGGCGAGGATCTTGCCGAGAAACGGTGCCTGGCCCGCCGCCACCGCGGCGCTGATGTATTCAAACTGGCTGCCATCGAGGCAAACCACGACCAGCGGATGCTCCATCCAGCGATAGCTGCGCTGATTCACGATGATGTTGGGGTGCAAGGGGGCGGTACTCCGATCGGGCTGTAGGGTTTAATGGGTTGGGGCGCTTCAGCGCGCGGACTTTTCATCCAGGGCCGCAGCCTTGTGCATGCGCGCGCGGCTGTCGGTTGCGTGCCGGCGCAGCAGGCGCCCGGCCCGTTCAGCATCGCGCGCGGCAATTGCCTTGAGGATCGCCTTGTGCTCGGCGCTCGAGACGGCAAAGCCGCCGCCATCTTGCAGGCCGCGCAGACGAAACAACAGCAGCTCCTTGGTCAGCAGCCGGTAGGTCTCGGTCAGCCGCTCGTTGCCGGCGAACTCGACCAGCAGGTCGTGAAAGCTGAGATTCAGCGTGTGATAGCGCTTCAGATCATCTCCCGCGGTCGCCGCTTCCATCTGCGCCACGATCTCCTTGAGCTCGGAGAGCTGCTCGGCGCTGATGCGTTGTGCCACGCGCTGTCCGATCAGTTCATCGAGCACTTCGCGGATGTCATAGATCTCATCGGCCTCCGCGATGGAGATCTCGCGCACGAACACGCCGCGGTTTTTTTCGGCGCGCACCAGCCGGCACTCCTCCAGTGCCCTCAAGGCCTCGCGCACCGGTCCGCGACTGGTGCCGAAGCGGATCGCCAGTTCGCTCTCGTTGAGCCGCTCGCCTGCCGCCAGCTCGCCAGCCAGGATCAGCTTCTCGATCTCGGCCTGCACCAGCGCCGGCAGCGAACTGGACTGCACCAGCTGCAGCGGGGTGAGGTTGGAGGCGGTCGGCATGAGGCGCAGGGCTCCGGGTGGCTATGGCGCCGATCTTAATCTAATTGCTGATTGTCGACAATCTGCAATCGACGTATACTCCGGCCAACAGACTGGCCTCGCGGGCCTTTGGGCCCGCGGCGGCGCGTCGCTTCATTCATGACGGAGGCGTCCATGACCGCTGATCCGATCCTGTTGACCCCGGGCCCGCTGACCACCGCCCTGGGCACCAAGCAGGCCATGCTGCATGACTGGGGCTCCTGGGATGCTGATTTCAATGCAATCACGGCCCGGGTGCGCGAGTCCCTGGTCCGCATCGTTCACGGCGAGAGCACCCACGAGTGCGTGCCGTTGCAGGGCAGCGGCACCTTCTCGGTCGAGGCGGCGATCGGTACGCTGGTGCCCCGAAACGGGCATGTACTGGTGCCACTGAATGGCGCCTACTGCCAGCGCATCGCGAAGATCTGCAAGATCCTCGGGCGGCGCCTGAGCACGATCGAGTATGGCGAGGATCAGCAGGTGCGGGCAGCCGACATCGACAGGCGCCTGAGCGAGGATCCCTCGCTCACGCATGTGGCGCTGGTCCATTGCGAGACCAGCACCGGGATCCTCAATCCGCTGCACGAGATCGCACAGGTGGTAGCGCGCCATGGCCGGGGCCTGATCATCGATGCAATGAGCACCTTCGGCGCGCTCGAGATCGACGCGCGCACGACGCCCTTTGATGGGCTGATCGCCGCCTCGGGCAAATGCCTTGAGGGTGTGCCGGGCATCGGCTTCGTGCTCGCGCGCCGTGCCGTGCTCGAGAAGTGCGAGGGCGTCAGCCACTCGCTGGCGATGGACCTGCACGATCAGTGGGTCTACATGACGCGTACCACGCAGTGGCGTTACACGCCGCCGACCCACGTGGTGGCAGCACTGGATGCCGCACTCGAGCAGTATTTTGCGCAAGGGGGCTTGGCCGCACGCGGCGCGACGTATACCGAGAATTGCCGGGTTCTGATTGCAGGCCTCAAGCGCATCGGACTGCGCGTGTTCCTGCCCAGCGAGATCCAGGCGCCGATCATAGTCACCGTGCACGCCCCGGATGATGCGCGCTATCAGTTCAAGCGCTTTTATGATGCGGTCAAGGCACGCGGCTACATTCTCTACCCGGGTAAGCTCACGACGGTCGAGACCTTCCGCGTCGGCTGCATGGGACAGCTTGGGCCCAGTGGCATGGGCGGGGCGGTCGATGCCATCGATGCGGTGCTCGTAGACATGGGCATCCAGGCGCGGCACCCGGAGCGTCAGCGCGCCTGAGCAGCGCTTGCCCTCAGACTGACCTCATTTAGAGCGACCAGACCTCAAGCGCCCATGGAGCTCGCCGCTGCCAGCAACGCCCGCGTCGTCATCATCGGCGGGGGCATCATCGGCTGCTCGACTGCCTACCACCTGGCAAAACTGGGCTGGCGCGACATCGTGCTGCTGGAGCGCGGACAGCTCTCGTGCGGCACCACCTGGCATGCGGCCGGGCTGGTCGGGCAATTGCGTGCGCAGGAGAGCATGACGCGCCTGATCCGCTACTCCACCCGCCTCTACAGCGAACTGGAAGCCGAGACCGGGCTGGCCACGGGCTGGAAGAACTGCGGCTCACTCTCGGTCGCGCGCACCGCAGAACGTCTGATACAGCTCAGGCGCACCGCGGCCAGCGCGCGCGCCTATGGGGTCGCCTGCGAGCTGATCAGTCCGCGCGAAGCCGGCGCACTGTGGCCGGTGATGCGCACCGAGGATCTCATCGGCGCCGTCTGGCTGCCGGGCGATGGCAAGGCCAATCCCAGCGATCTGACGCAGGCGCTGGCGCGTGGCGCGCGCAGTGGCGGCGCCAAGATCGTCGAGAAAACCCGCGTTACGGGCATCGAGACAGAACGCGGTGCGGTACGCGCCGTCACCTGGCAGCACAAGAGTGGCGCCGAGGGCCGCATCAGCTGCGACATCATCGTGAACTGCGCGGGGCAGTGGGCCAAGGCCATCGGCCAGCTCTGCGGCGTCACCGTACCGCTGCACTCGGCCGAACACTTCTACCTCGTCACCGAGAAGATTGAAGGCGTGCATCCGGATCTGCCGGTGCTGCGCGATCCGGACGGCTACATCTACTTCAAGGAAGAGGTCGGCGGGCTGGTGATGGGCGGCTTCGAGCCTGATGCCAAGCCGTGGGGAATGGAGGGCATCCCTGAGGATTTTGAATTCCGGCTGCTGCCCGAGGACTGGGCGCAGTTCGAGCCGCTGATGGACAACGCGATCCAGCGCGTCCCGGCGCTCGCCACTGCCGGGATCAAGCAGTTCATCAACGGCCCCGAATCCTTCACGCCCGACAACAACTTCATCCTCGGGGAAGCGCCGGAACTGCGGCAATTCTATGTGGGGGCGGGCTTCAACTCGATGGGCATCGCATCGGCCGGCGGCGCCGGTATGGCGCTGGCCGAGTGGATCGTCGCCGGCGAGCCGACGATGGATCTGTGGCCCGTGGATATTCGCCGCTTCGCGCGTTTCAATGGCAACGAGCGCTGGCTCAAGGATCGGGTCAAGGAAACGCTTGGCCTGCACTACGCGATGCCGTGGCCGAACCGCGAGCTCGACAGCGCCCGGCCGCTGCGACGCTCGCCACTCTATCAATTGCTCAAGCGCCAGGGCGCCTGCTTCGGCACCCGCATGGGCTGGGAGCGGGCGAACTGGTTCGCCGAGCCCGGCGAATCGGCCACCACCGAGTATTCCTTCGGTCGCCAGAACTGGTTTGCGAACGTCAGGCGCGAACACCGTGCGACACGCACCAGCGTGGCACTGTTCGATCTGTCCTCGTTCTCGAAATTCCTGGTCAAGGGGCGCGATGCCGAGGCGGTGCTGCAGCATCTGATGGCCAATGACGTGGCCGTAGCGGTGGGGCGCACCGTCTACAGCAGCATGCTCAACGAGCGCGGCGGCATCGAATCGGATCTGACGCTGACGCGCATCGCGAGCGATCAATACCTGATCGTCACTGGCACGGCGCAGACGACCCGCGACTTCACGCACATTGAACGCGGCATCCCACGCGAGGCGCACTGCGTGATCGTCGATGTGACGGCGATGTACGCGGTGCTGGCGCTGATGGGTCCGCGTTCACGCGAGCTGCTGGCACAGGTATCGAATGCGGATTTCAGCAACGCCGCCTTCCCCTTCGGCAGCAGCCAGGAGATCGATCTGGGCTACGCGCGACTGCGGGCAACACGTCTGACCTACGTCGGTGAGCTGGGCTGGGAGCTGTATGTGCCGGTCGAGCAGACGGTCGCCGTCTACGAAACGCTGCAGGCAGCCGGCGAG
>JBEKOK010000007.1:0-31817 GCA_049521875.1 Steroidobacteraceae bacterium | reverse complement strand
CAGCGGCATTTCCGAGACCTCATCGAGCAGCAGCGTGCCGCTCTGGGCCTGTTCAAACTTTCCCGAGTGGGCCGCATGCGCTCCCGTGAACGAGCCCCGCTCCCAGCCGAACAGCAGACTCTCGAGCATGTTGTCGGGAATGGCGGCGCAATTAACGGCAACGAACGGCTGCGTTCGGCGTCCGGAGTGCTGATGGATGTAGCGGGCGAGAATTTCTTTTCCGGTGCCGCTTTCGCCGGACACCAGCACCGTGCAGTCACTCTTCGCGACGCGGCGCGCGAGACTGTTCAGCTGGGTCGATACCGACGCGCAGGCCACCGGATCGACGATGCCGGTCGTGCGCGTGGCAAACTGCCCTGTCGAGCTCTCGGTCTGTTCAGACGGATCCATGAACCTTGCCTGGGCCTGATGTTGGTATGACTGCGGGTAGACAAAGCAATTTGCGTGCCGCCCGGAGAACTGTGACGAGCGTCGCGCTTCTCAAGCCGCGAGCCGTCCGGTCCGTCAAGAACCCGACGCCGCCAGATCCGGGGCCGCGAGGCCGTACTTGCGAAGCTTCTCGACCAGCGTCGTGCGCCTGAGGCCCAGCAGTCGCGCGGCCTGTGCCACGGTGCCTTCTGCGGCTTCGAGCGCGCTGGTAATGAGGCGCCGCTCCAGGGTCTCGAGATGGTTTCTAAGATCCATGCCGCCGGCCGGCAGCTCGAACAGCAAGTCGGCCAGCTCGGGCGCCAGGTTGGCGCCGGTCTCGCTGGTTGCGGTCTCGGCCTCGGCAGCGACCGGCAGTTCCGGTGCCGCGCCGAAATTGATGCCGCTGATCTGGGTCGTGCCGGTGTCGGCGAGGCTGTGATCGGGCGCCGTCGCCTCCGGGAGCGAAGCAGTCCAGTCGGCCGGCCGGTAGCGCGCGGGCAGATCATCGACGCCAACCTCTTGCCCGGAGCACTGGATCGTCAGGCGCTCGATCAGATTGCCAAGCTCACGGACATTGCCAGGCCAGCGATACTGCTGCAGGGCCGCCACGGCGGCAGCACTGAAGCGGATGATATGGCGCTGGCTTGCGGTGATGCGTTCGCTCAGTGTCTTGATCAGAATCGGCAGATCGGCGCTGCGTTCGCGCAGTGGCGGCATTTCTATCGGCACGACATTGAGGCGATAGTAAAGGTCCTCGCGAAACGAGCCCTTGGCGATGGACTCTTCCAGGTTGCGGTGAGTTGCCGCAATGATGCGAACATCGCAGCGCTGAGAATGGCAGCTGCCGACGCGCTCAAAGGTCCTCTCCTGCAGCACCCGCAGCAGCTTGACCTGCATCGAGGGATTCATATCGCCAATCTCATCGAGAAACAGCGTGCCGCCCTCGGCAAGCTCGAAGCGTCCCTTGCGGGCCGACAGCGCGCCGGTAAAGGCGCCCTTCTCGTGCCCGAACAGCTCGCTCTCAAGCAGTTCGCTTGGTATCGCGCCACAATTGACGGGAATGAACGGCCGGTCGTGGCGCGGCGAGGAATCATGTACTGCGCGGGCCGCAACTTCCTTGCCGGTGCCAGATTCGCCAAGAATCAGCACCGTGCTGTCGAAGGCCGCGACCTGGCGGATCAGGTGATTCACCGCGCGAATTGGCGCCGAGCTGCCCGAAGGCAGATGCACGAGCGCTGCGTTTGCAGATTCAGCGCGTGCCGAAGTCGAGCGTGACAGGAGGGTGGCGGATGAGGCAGCGGCCTTGACTTCCACTGCTGCTGTGCTGCTCATCGACTGAACCTCTCACCTGGCTGACTGTCCATGGGTAAGAGGCTAGAGCTCGCATTATGGAAAGAACCGGCACCGGATCACACGGCTTTCGTGCGCCAGTCGCACTTTAGTTAAGCAGTTAAGGAATTCGGCGCAGCGTCTCTGCCAGTTTTATCGGCGTCTTTTGCGCCAACTTGAGCGCAATCTTGTCCGGAGCGCCAACCGCGTCACTAGGCTCTCGTGCGAGCGTCACACTATCAGTCATCTTCCCGGGATTTTCGTGAGTCGGCGATGTGCTTGCGGTGCCTGAGGAAGCAAAATTTCTGGATTAGTTCGCGCGTGGTCTCCGTCATGTGCGTGAAGCGCACGCTGACGCTGCGATCATCGACTTCGTTGACCTCGGCCGGCAGATCCAGAGTCTGCGGCAGCGAGCCACGCAGCTGAATGCGAAGGACGCCCTGTGCCTCCATCATCGGCGCGACGCCGCGCGGCTCCCAGGTCGCGCCGAGAGCGTTGAACTGCACGCCTACCGGCTCGGTAGGCAGGTGCTTCTTGACCAGCGTTCCGAGCAGCTGCAGGACCAGGTTGAGTTTGAAATCGAGGCGCGCCAGTTCGTTGGCGACTGGCCCCAGATCTTCGGTCTTGTCGCGGACCGGATTTTCTTCTACCGCCACACATGCCTGCAGCAGCAGGATGTTGGCCTCTTCCATCGAGGCCAGGCTATAGGAATTCAGCGGCTGGGTGAGCGTCTGCCATTCGACCGGCAGCACATCGCTGCAGGCCAACTCGTTGTGAAGTACGACTGTATCTACGCCTTCGTACATGATGCCCTCGCCGCCCGCCGTATTAGCGTTGGCCGCGCGATTCTACCTCAGCGCTGTCCCGGCGTCGCAGCCCGCAGCGCCATCGGCACCGCCACCCAGGCGCTGCGGATCTGGCTCATCAGGCTTGTGACTTCATCGAGGAAGTTGATCTTGGTCTCGGCATTGCCGCGCGCCAGCTGCCGCGTCATGTAGTCATAGAGACTGTCCAGATTTCGCGCCAGGTCACCGCCCTTGTCCAGGTCGAGCGAACTGCGCAATTCGGTCAGGATGTGCACGGCCTGGCTCAGCAGCTTGGCCTTGCGCACGATGTCGCCGTGCTCGATGCAGCCGCGGGCCTCGGCGATGCGCTCCAGGGCGCCATCCATCAGCATCAGAACCAGTCGATGCGGATCTTCGGTCGCTACGCCACCGTGGACCGAAACGCTCTGGTAAGCGGCAAGCTTGTTTCTTAAGGCGTACGCATTCACCGCTCGCTGCTCCTTTGAATCTCTCTGGAGCCTTTATCGGCGTAAGCGCCGACGACTTGAGCGTCAACGCTCAGGCGTTGGCCGTGCCCTGCACCAGCGGCAAGCTCGCAAAGGCCTGCGTCAGGTAGGACGAGGTGCTCTGCAGTGAGGAGAGCAATGCATTTAGCGCCGAGTACTGCTCGGTCAAGCTGGCCGAGAGGGCCGCCATCTGCGTATTGAGCTGGTTGGTCTGCGTGGTGAGATTATTTTCCTGCGTGACCAGCGTGGCGCTCGCAGTGGTAATGCTACCGCCGCTCGCCAGATCGGATGTGATCTGCGTATTGAGCTGGGTCGCAACACCGGTGCTGCCGCTGAACAGGTTACTGACGGCGCTAAAATTGCTCGTCAACGCATTGGTCAGCGTGGTGGAGTTGAGCGTCAGCGAACCGTCGGCGTTCGAGGTAATGCCAACGCTCGCCAGCGAGTTGTAATTGGAGCTGCCAACCAGGCTGTAGATTGCGCCCTGGATCTGGCTCTGGATGCCGGTCAGTAGCGGGTTGTCCATCAACGGGTCCGCGGTGCCGGTGGCAGCGTCGTAGCTGCCCAGGCCCTGAAGCGCAGTCTGCAACGTGTTGTAGGCTGTTACGAAGGACTGGACGTTGCTCACGATCCCGGAGGTGTCGCTGGCAACGGTCAGAGTCGCCGGCGTGTCCACAGCGGTGGTGCCGAGCAGATCCAGCGTCACGCCGCTGAGCGCATCGGTCACGGTGTTGCTGGCGCTCGTGTAGTTGACGCCCGCAACGCTGAAGGCAGCGTCCGCGGCATCAGCGTTCTCGGTGTAATTGCCGGTGTTTCCGGTGCCGTAGGTCAGCGCCTTGAGGCTCGTTCCACCGTCGGTCTCCGTGACCTGGATCGTATTGGCAGCGCCGGTCAAGGTCGAGGTGAGCAGCAGGTGCGCTCCATCCGTGCCCTGGATGACCGCGGCGCTGATGCCGGGATTGTCCGTGGCGCTGTTGATGGCGGCGGCAATGCCCGAGAGCGTGTTGTTGCTGCTGTTGACCGCGAGACTGAAGCTGGTGCCGCCCAGTGAAAGCGACAGCGTGCCGGTACCCACCGCAGCTGAACTGCCGCCGGCAAAGGCGCCGGAGAGGATCTGCTGCGCGGAGGCGAGCGTGGTAACGCCAATGCTGAAATTGCCGTTTACCGCACCGGATCCGGCGGTCGCGGTAAACACGGTCTGATCGGAGCTGGTGGCAGTCTCCGAATTGAACTGGTCCGGTGAGTCCAGGCTCGAGAGCGAACTCTGAAAAGTGGATAGCGCGCTGGAGAGCGTGCCGATCGCCGAAATCTCGGTCGTCACGGCGCTGGTCTGGTTGTTGATCAGCGTTTGCTGGGGCGCCTCGGTGGCCTGAACCAGCTGCGACACCAGACTGCTGACATCGATGACCGAACCGCCGGCGGCGCCAGCACTGCTGCTTGAGGCTACGGAGACTGGGGTGGTGCTCGTGCTGCTAGTGCTCATGCGAATACCACCCCATTACAAAACTGGGCGCGGCAGCACTGCTGCCGGCGCGAAAACGAATATCCCGAAAAGCGATACAGGGCGGGCGCCTTACGGCGCCCGCCCTGGTTAGGTCCGAGTACTAAGTACCCGTCAGTCATCCAAGTTCCTACGGCAGCTTCTGGAGCAGCGTCAGCACGTTCTGCGGAACCGTGTTGGCCTGCGCCACCATCGCGGTGCTCGCCTGCTGCAGGATCTGGGCCTTCGACAGGGCCGAAGTGGCCGCGGCGTAGTCCGTATCCTGAATCGCGCTGCGGGCCGCGCTGAGGTTGGTCGAGTCCGTGTTCAGGCCCGTGATCGCGGCCTGGAAGCGGTTCTGATAGGCACCCAGCTGGGCGCCGGTCGATGCAACCTGCTGCAGGGCCGCATCGATCTGCGTCAGCACCAGGTTTGAATCATCAACCGTGCTCACATCGGCAGTCGCCAGGTAGCTGGCAGCCGTACCGGTGGCAGCGGAAGCCGCCAAACCGAACGTGGCGATTGTCTCCGTGCCCGTGCCGGGGGTGTAGACCGCGGTGATCGTCTGATCTTTGGTGGTGCTGCTCAGATTGATGCCGCCCGTGGTGCCAACCGTGGCAATCACGCCGCCATCTGAAGCCGACACCTGGTTGATCGCGGCAGCGACCGTGGCCAGATCCGTAGACTGCACGCCCGTGAGCGTCACAGCCGAGGTCGTCACGCCGTTGATCGTCAACGTGCCGGTATCGCCAGCCGTGGCGACGTAGGCACCGGCAGTCACTGCCGCACCTGCGAGCTGGTAGATCGCGCCGAGGTTCGAGGACTTGGCACTGGCAACCGACGAGACGGTGATCGTCTGGCCGGCGTTGGCACCGACCTGAAAGGTCGCGCCCTGGAAGCTACCATCGAGCAGGTTCACGCCGTTGAACGCGGTCGTCGAGGCGACCTGGTCCACGTCGGCCTTCAGCTGCTGGAACTGCTGGTTCAGGTCCGCGCGGTCGGCGGAGCTGTTGGTCGCATTGAGTGATTCGACGGCGAGATCGCGCATCGTCTGCAGGTCATTCGTGACTTCCTGCAGGGCGCCGGCGCCCGTCTGGGCCAGCGACACGCCGTCGTTGGCATTCTGGGCAGCCTGGTTCAGGCCGTTGATCTGTGAGGTCATGCCCTGGACGATGGCATAACCGGCAGCGTCATCGGCCGCCGTGTTGATGCGCAGGCCTGAGGACAGTTGCTCGAGGGCGGTCGACAGCTCGGAGCCCGAAGTGCTCAAGCTGTTCTGCGCATTCATTGAGTCGATGTTCGTATTAAGGACTAGTGACATTGTCAGATGCTCCTGATGTTTAGTTCAGGCGCCGGACACCAGTCCGTCGCTCTGGGGGCCATGGAGGGCCTTTTCTGGCCACATCCCGTTCAGTGCGGTTATCGGAGCACCCGTTCCGAACTTGAATCCCGGCGACGGGATTGCTGCATTCTGGGAACGGCGTCACAGCGGTTCTGGGCTTCTAATCAAGGTACTTGAAGAGCGAAAGCTGCCCCAGCTGGGCATAGGACTGCTCGGCTGCCTGAAGTGCGATGTACTCCTGACTGTACTGTGACGTAGCCGTCACATAGTCGACATTCGAGAGGTTCGAGATCTGAGTCGCGACCGCCGTGCTGTCTGAGGTCAGTGTGGTATTGACGCTGTTGATCAGATCGATCCGCGTGCCAACGCTGGTTGTGACAGTCGAGACCTGATTCAGCGCCTGATCGATCTGCTGCACGCTGCCGCCCAGGGTGGTCGCGAGCTGCGCTTGTGCCGCCGAGCTGCTGCCGGCGGTATTCAGCGCGCTGACAACATTATCCAGCGTGGTGAATACGCTCTGCGTTCCCGCGGCGGACACCGTGAAGGTATCGCCAGCCGCTGGCGCACCGCTGATGCCTACCTGGATGCCATCGAAAGAGACTTCACCGCTGCTACCGTTGTAGGTACCGGTAACAGGATTGCCGCTGCCGTCGGTCACCGGATTGCCGGCGCTGTCGAGCACTTCATAGTCGCTGGCGTCGGTGAACTCGATCGTGTACTGACCAGGCTGCCAGCTTGAGGCGTCGGTAACACTGCCGGTATCGATGACACCGGTGCCGGTATTGCTCGAGCTCGCAGCAGTCGTGAAGGTACCGTTGCCAGCAGGAATGTTCATGTAAACGTTCGAACCCGGATCACCGGTCTGCACCGAAGTGCCGCTGTCGAGCGCAATCGTGCTCGTGCCATTGTCGCCGGCGTAGCTGACCGATCCGCTGCCGCCGCGCACGAAGGGCTGTGTCGACTGCATGTAGCCGGAAAACAGATATTGGCCTGCATCGTTCTTGGTATTGGCGGTCGCCATGAGCTGCTGCTCCAGCGACTGGATCTGCGTGGCAATCGCCTGCAGATTACTGGGAGTGTTAGTGCCGCTGTTGGCCTGCAACACCAGATCCCGAATTGACTGCAGCGTGCTGGTCGAGGAGGACAGCGAGGTCTGCTCGAGCGTCAGGTTGGTGTTGGCCGCCTGACCGTTGGTGATGTACTGCGTGTCCTGCGAGCTGATGTTATCCAGCCCCAGGAGCTGAGCCGCGCCAACGGGATTGTCTGAGGGGCTGTTGATGCTCAGACCACTCGAGAGCTGCTGCTGCGTGTTCGAGAGGTTGCTCTGATCCTGCAGGATCGCGCTGACGGCGTTGTCGTTGAGCATCGAGGTGGAAATGCGCATGGCTAGCTCCTATCGCCGGGCAACAACACACGGGTGCCCACGCCTGAAACACGCGCCGGGATCATCCGCAAGACATGGCTGAAAGTGAGTTTAGTCATCAGGTAAGCGGCGTTCCGCCGACCGCGGCTATCAGCGACTGGAACAGATTGTCGGCGGTCTTGATCACCTGGGCCGCGGCCTCGTAGGCCTGCTGGTACTGGACGAGGTTCGCGGCCTCTTCGTCCAGGTTCACACCTGACTGGCTCTGCTGCGTGTTGGTCGCGTCCGTAAGCACGGTCTGCTGTGCGGTTGCGCCGGTCTGCGCCTGATCCGTTTGCACGCCAATGTTGGTCACCAGCTGCTGCACAGTGCCGTTGATCGACTGCGTGCCACCACCGAGGGTCAGCTGATCAAACAACCCCGCCATTGCATTGGCATTGCTGTTATCACTCGATCCGGCGCTGTTCGGACTGATCGCGAAGGTGTCTGTGGCAGCCGGTGCGCCGGTGACCTGCACCTGCATGCCATTGAAATCTATGTCGGCCCCGGAGGTATACGTGCCCGTGGCGACCGTGCCCCCGGCGTCAGTCACCTGCCAATCGGCACCGCCATTCGTGAAGCCGAGCGTGTAGGTGCCCGCGACGTATGTGCCTGGGTCGATCACGGTTCCAGCGCTGATGGTGCCGGTGCCGGTATTGGTGCTGGCTGGCGAGGTGATGACCGCCGAGGCTGCCGCGATCTGGCTCGGGCTGGTCAGCAGTACCGACATGCCTTGCACGGCATTCGTTGTCGGCTGTATCAGGTAGCTGTCACCCGCATTCGCGCCAGCGCCGATGGTGATCGTCATGCCATCGGCGGTGTAGGTACCGGCGGTACCAGTAGGCGTCAGTGCCACTGCGGCACCGGTGTCAGTGCGGATCATCGACCAGCCTGAGCTGCTGTAGCTCAGCTGGTAATTGGCGGTCGTGATCGCATTCGGATCCGAACGCGTGACCGTTACGGTCGCATTGCCGGTGTTGGCTGTAGAGGGATCGACACCGACACCGCCGACGGCGAACACGTCGCCACCGAGATTCCCGTTCTGATCCATGCCAGCGTTGTTCTGCTGGTTCACCGCGTTGGCGACGGTCACGGCGATCTGACCGAGGGCATTACGGGTCGGGTCGATCATCTGCGAGCGAAACTGCAGGATGCCGCCGAGCGTGCCACCAGTCAGATTATTGGTAATGTCGACACTGCCGCCGTCGGACTGCAGCGAAACGTCGCTCTCGGCCGGATCGTAGGTATTCGGTGTTGCCACCAGTGTGGCAGCTTTGTCGCCGCTGACGAGCGCCTGCCCGGAGCCGATGTAGATATTCTCGGTGCCATCGCTCTGCATGCTGGTCGTGACATTGATGTGCGAGGACAACTCGGTGATGAGCTGGTCGCGCTGATCGAGCAGATCGTTGGGCGGCTGTTGCTGCGACTGCCCGGTCACGGCTGCAATCTGCTGGTTGATCGAGGCGATACTCTGGGCCAGCGAGGTAATCGTCGTGGCTTCGGAGCCAATGCTGGAATTGGCCTCGGTGTCGAGCGTCTGGAGACTGCTGTCGAAGCCCTGCATGCTGCTTGTCAGCGTCGTTGCCTGGCTGAGCAGTGCCTGGCGCGCTGAAGTGCTTGTAGGGGAATCCGCGACATTCTGTACGGCGTTGGAAAAATTCTGCAGCTGTGTGGAAATGCCGGCACTCGAGCTGCCGAGCAGATCATCGATCTGGGCTGCATCGGTGGCGAACGTGTTCAGCTGGTTATAGGAGCTGGTGGCGCTGCGCACCTGGCTGGCCACGGTCTCGTCAAAAACGCGCTGGATGCTGGCGACCTGAACTCCGTTGCCCATCCAGCCATTGCCGTAGACATCCGAGTCCTGCGTGACGAAATTCACAAGCTCGCGGTTGTACCCGGGCGTGCTCGCATTCGAGATGTTATTGCTGGTCGTATCGAGCGCCTGCTGAAACGCGAGCAGGCCTGATACGCCGGTGGTCAGCATATCGCCCATCAGAATACCTGTCCGTTCAGTGGCTTATTGAAAATCATGTAGAACTCTCGCCCGCAGATATCGACACCTGTGCCGATAAGTTAAGAGCACCCGAAGCGCGCAGCTCCTGGAGGCTCTGGGCGGTCGCGACCATCTTCTTCACATAATCTGGGTCGGTGGCGTAACCGCCCTGCTGCAGACCCGCGGCGTAGGCGCCGACATCATCACCGGCACCGACGGCCCCGGCGTAGCGCGGGCTGCCACTGACCAGCGAGACGAGATCGTGCGCGCTGGCCTGGGTTGAGTCGTAGGCACGAAATCTCGCCGCGGTTGTCGCCGCCGAACCTGCGGTGTACTCGACGGTGCTGGCGGTGGCGCTCGCGCCCTGCCAGCTGCCGCCGGCTTTGATGCCGAACAGGTTTGAGCTGCTGCTGCCATCGGCGTTGGCTGGTAGGTGCTGTCCCCAGCCTGTTTCGAGTGCTGCCTGGGCAATCAGCGTGTCGGGTGCCACGCCCAGCTGGCTGGCAGCCTGCTCGGCCAGCGGCTGGAGGCGCTGCACGAAGCTGATGCGCTGTGCGGTAGTGGGTGCAGTCGTAATCGAGGAAGACGCTGGGTTGGGCGTACCCGCTTCCGCTCCGACCGCAGGTGTCGTGCCTTTAAGTCCGCTGCGCGTCAGCTGCTGGACCAGCATGTCTGCCAGACCAAGCCCCTTGCCCTGGGACATCTGCACCGCCAGCTGCTGGTCATACATTTCCTGGTACGTGTTGGTCGCATCGCTGTCGCCCAACTCCGGCCCCAGATTGGCCTCGCGCATCGACTTAAGGACCATCGAGGTAAACAGGCTCTCGAATTGCCGCGCCGCCTCGCGCAGCGCCGCCGGATTGCTCGCGCCAGCCGAGGTCTTCAGGGCGGCAAGGCCGTTGAAGTCCGCGTAGAAACCTGGTGAGTTGACCGGAGCGCTCATGGGATCAGATCACGACCAGCTCGGCGTGAAGTGCGCCCGCCTGGCGCAGGGCCTGGAGTATGGCCACGAGATCACCGGGTGCCGCACCCACCTGGTTGACGGCGCGGACGATCTCATCGAGGCTGACACCTGCGTCAAATACAAACATGCGTGCCGGCGCCTGGCTCACGTTAATTTCGCTGCGCTGCGTGACCTCGGTTGTACCCTGGGCCAAGGCGTTGGGCTGGCTGACATCCTGGTGCTCGGTGATCGTCACCGACAGGGAGCCATGCGCGACCGCGGCCGGTGAGACCCGCACGTGCGAGCTGATGACTACCGTGCCGGTGCGTGAATTGATAATGACGCGCGCTGGCGCTTCGGCCGGATCGATCTGCATTTCCTCGAGCGCCGACAGGAAAGCGATCCGGTCGGCTAGATTCGTAGGTGCCGTTACCTTGACCGATACGGCATCGATGGGTTGCGCGAGCGTGCTGCCGAGCAGTTTGTTGATGCCATCACTCATACGCGATGCGGTCGTGAAGTCCGGCGTATTAAGATTAAGCATCACATACGGCTCCACGCCGAAGTTCGTGTGGACTTCCCGCTCGACAGTAGCCCCGTTGGGTACGCTGCCACCACTGGGCACGTTGACCGTAACGCGTGAGCCATCCTTGCCCTGGATGCCAAAGCCACTGACCACAATGCTGCCCTGGGCCATCGCGTAGACCTCGCCGTCGGCGCCGCGCAGTGGCGTCATCAGCAGCGAACCGCCACGCAGGCTGGTGGCGTTGCCGATCGAACCGACCGTGACATCTATCGTCTGGCCGCCCTTGGCGAACGGCGTCAGCTCGGCGGTGACAGTTACCGCAGCAACGTTCTTGAGCTGCATCTGCGAGGCGACCGCCGCCGGGATCGTCACGCCGAAGCGTGCCAGCATGTTGGTAATGCTCTGCACTGTGAAAGGTGTCTGGGTCGTCTGATCACCCGTCCCGTCCAGACCGACCACCAGCCCGTAGCCCACGAGCTGATTGCTGCGGACCCCGGAGACGCCGGCAATGTCCTTGACGCGCTCGGCCACCGAACGCGACGGTGCCGCGACCAGCACGAGCAGTGCGGCAAGCGATGCCCAGAGAAATTTAGAGCAGGAAGTATTCATCAGAAGGGCATCCAGGGTGAGTCGAAGATCCGGGCAAGCCATGACTTCGTGTTCGAATCCGCCAGCGTACCGGTGCCGCCGTAAAGGATCTTGGCGTCGGCCAGGCGATAAGAGGGCACAGAGTTGTCCGGTCCAATGTCCACCGGGCGCACGATGCCCTGAACCTGGATGAACTCCTTGCCCTGATTGAGCGTGATCCACTTTTCTCCGCGCACCAGCAGATTGCCGTTGCTGTAGCGCTTCGAGACCGTGACCGAGAGGTAGCCCGTCAGGTTATTGCTCTGGGCGCTCGCGCCTTCGCCATCGAAAGCCGAGGCGTCATTGAGCGAGGCGCTGGTGATGTTCATGCCATTGTGAGTCAGCGGCAGTCCGGCGACGCTCAAGCCCGGCATCGTTGCGCTGGTCGACTTCTTGGTCGTGGTGGTCGCACTCTTGGTTGCGGCGGTGCTTTCCTCGAGCACGACGGTCAGCACGTCGCCGACGTGAAGAGCGACAGCGTTATAGAACAACGGCACATTCTGGTTCTGCTGAAAAATCGCCCCGTTGATTTCCGCGCCTTGTGACACGTCCTCGGGGCCGGTCGCCGGAAAGTGCTCGGGCTTGTCAATGAACGAGGAACAGCCGCCCAGCGACATAGCCAGAGCGGCGATCAGAGTCCTCAGGTACATGCGTCGCATCATTTTCTCTACAGATTGGTATCAAGGTCATTGAGCATCTGATCCGTCGTCTGAATCGCCTTGGTGCTCATTTCGTAGGCACGCTGGACCTCGATCATGTTGACCATTTCTTCGACGACGTTGACGTTCGAGCTTTCGGTAGCGCCCTGCTGGAGTGTGCCGAGGCCGGAGATGCCGGGATTGCCCGTCTGGGCGGTACCGCTCGAGCCAGAGGCCTGCAGAAGGTTCTGCCCGATCGGCTGCAGGCCGGCCGGATTAACGAAATTCGCCAGCTGTACGGTGCCAATGGTGGTCGGGTTAGTCTGTCCGGCGACCTGAACACTCACCGTGCCATCGTTGGCGATGGTGATGCTCTGAGTCCCGGATGGAATGGTGATCGCCGGCTGGACCGTGTAGCCGCTGGCAGTGACCAGCTGGCCCTGTGCATTGGTCTGAAACGAGCCATCGCGCGTATAGGCCTGGGTGCCATCGGGCATCAGCACCTGGAAGAAACCCTCGCCATTGATCGCCAGATCGAGGGCATTGCCGGTCTGATTCAGACTTCCCTGGGTATAGATCTTCTCGGTGGCAACAATCTGCGTGCCGGTGCCGAGCAGCATGCCCGAGGGGGCCAGCGTGTTCTGGCTGGTATTGCCGCCGACCTGGCTGACGTTCTGGTAAAGCAGATCTTCGAAGACAGCGCGCTGCTTCTTGAAGCCGGTGGTGCTGACGTTCGCCAGGTTGTTGGCGACCACATCCATCTGGGTCTGCTGTGCATCCAGACCGGTTTTTGCGGCCCATAGTGCTGGAATCATGTGTTGTTGTTCCTGAGCTAAATTTCGGATCAGCTGCTGGTCTGCAGCAGTTTCGTCCCTGAACTGGCGGTGTCCTCGGCAGTGCGCATCGCCTTGACCTGCAGGTCGTAGCGGCGCGAGAGCTCGATCATGTTGGTCATGACCGAAGCAATGTCGACGTTGCTGCCTTCGAGTGCGCCCGGCACCAGGCTCACCGAAGCATCCGAAGGCGCCGCCTCACCGCTGTCGAGGCGAAACAGACCATCCTGGCCACGAACTACGTTCTGCGCCGGCGGATTGACCAGTTTGATGCGGCCAACCACAGCACTCGTGCTTGCAGTCTGTCCGGCCGGCACGATCGAGATGGTGCCGTCAGTACCGATCGTGATGGAGTTGTACGGGGCGACCGTGACCGCACCCGAATCGGAAAGCACCTGCAGCCCATTGGCCGTCATCAGCGACCCGTTTTCATCGACATGCAGATCGCCGGCGCGCGTGTAAGCCTCAGAACCATCCGCGCTCTGTACGGCGAGCCAGCCACTGCCCTTGACCGCGACATCCAGGCTCCGACCGGTATTCTGCAGAGCCCCGGCGCTGGCGTCCCAGCCAACGCTCGCGTCCATGGCATAGGCGCGCGAAGCCAGGCCCGCGCCGCTGACCTGGTTGGTCTGAAACGCCGACAGATCGGCTCGAAAGCCGGTCGTGCTGACGTTCGCCAGGTTGTGGTTGTTGGCAGTGAGCGCGCGCAGGGTTTCCTTCGCGCCCGACATTGCCACGTAGACCAGCCGATCCATGAATTACTCGCTTGTCCCTTAACTGTTGCGGATGTTGATGATGGTCTGGGTGATCTGATCCTGGGTCGAGATCATCTGGGCGTTGGACTGGAAGGCGCGTTGCGCCGTGATCATGTCGACCAGCTGGGCCGTGACATCGACATTCGACTGCTCGAGCGAACCTGACTGAATCTCGCCAAAGCTGCCCGTGTCGGCCGTGCCCATCAGCGCCTGGCCGGAATCCGCTGTCTGTGCCCATCCGGTATTGGCCAGCTGCGCAAGCCCATTGGGATCGGCGAAGGTCGCCAGCGCTACCTGCCCCAGATCGACCGACTGGCCGTTGGTGAAGTTCGCCTGCACGATGCCCGTGCTGCCAACGCTGATGCCCGAGAGCTGGCCGGTGGTGTAGCCGTTCTGCGTGATCGAGTTGACCGCGAATGAATCGCCATACTGCGTGGAAGTGTTGAAATTGAAATTCATCGCCATCGGCGCCGCGCCCGTCGTCGGCGCGTAGTTGCCAAAATCAATCACGCCGCCGGTCGGAGTGACCAGCGTGCCGTTCGAAGAGTACTCAAGCGTCTGCGGGGTTCCGGTGGCCTGGCCATCGACTGTCAGATTTGCGGTCCACTCGCCGTCGCCGGTCACTGGGTCCAGACCGTCATAAGAGAAATACACACTGGCCGTGTGCGCGGCGCCCAGCGAGTCATAGACTGTCGCGGATGTCGTATTCGTGTAGGTCGAGGGCGTGTTGGGGTCAAACGCCGGCACGGCCGGTATAACCGTGGAGTTGGCTGGCAGATTCACCGTCATGTCGACGTTGGTCGTGGCCGCCGGTGCGTTGTCGCTCGTCTGCAGTTGCAGGTTGGTCAGCGTACTGGTGTTGAAATTGCCGTTGGTCGTCGGCGGGAAAACCTGCAGCTGCTGACCGGCCGCATTCACGACATAGCCGTCCGCGTTGGTCTGGAACGACCCGGCGCGGGTGTAGGAGATTGCGCCATTGTTGCTGACCGCGAAGAAGCCTTCACCGCTGATAGCAAGATCCAGCGCGTTTCCGGTCGTCTCGATGTTGCCCTGAGTGAACTGCTGTTCAATCTGCGAGACCTGCACGCCTTCGCCTACCTGGGTCGTGGCGACGCCGGCCTGCGATGCCGCGTAGATGTCGGAAAAGTTGGCGTTCGAGGACTTGAAGCCCGTCGTGCTTGAGTTTGCGATGTTGTTCGATACCACATCGAGCGCGGTCTGGGCTGCGTCGATACCGCTGAGTGCTGTGCCGAAAGACATGAATTTCTCCTACTTAGGATCTGATTTGGTTGAAGTGGCTGCTAATTAATTGACTGAACGCTGCTGAAGGGCACGGCACCCAGCTGCGGCGTATTGAGCGTCAGGGTACTGGTGGTTGAGTTGATCGAGACACTCTCGACCGTGCCGATCATCGAGACCGTCGGCGCCTCGGAGGTGCTGCCGACATTGGCTACCGCCTGGAATGTATAGGTGCCGGCAGGCGCGTTGGAGCCACTGCTGGTCTCACCGTTCCAGGTAAAGCCGTTCTGGCCCTGTTGCGAACTCACATTAATCGTATCCACGGTTGCGCCGGAGGCGTCGACCACCTGGACAACGACGTTGGAAGCCCCGGCCGGAACAGTGACAGCGCCGCTGAGTGAGCCACCGGCGGCGCTCAGATTGGCGGCAGTGGCCGAAGTGAGCACGCTGGTGCCCACGAGGCTCGCTCCGGACAGAGCCTGGGAGGAGAGCATCGATGAGGTCAGGGTCGCCAGCGAGGTCTGCATCGACTGGATGCCCGAGACCTGCGCGAACTGGGCCAGCTGCGACACGAACTGGGTGCTGTCCATCGGCTGCGTCGGGTCCTGATTGGTCAGCTGCGTGGTCATGAGCGTCAGAAAATCGCTCATGCTCAGCGAGGACGCCGCCCCGGCCGAACTGGAGCTGGAAGTGGATGAACCGCCATTCAATGCGTTGTTGAGTGCATTGTTGACCGTCGTGACATTGTTAGTAGTAGACATCTAGATTCTCCGTACTGACTGGATCAGCTCTGACCGAGTTTGAGTGTGTCGAGCAGCATGTTGCGCGCCGTGTTCATGACCTCGACGTCGTTCTGGTAGGAACGCGAGGCGGAAATCATGTCGGCCATCTCTTCGACGACGTTGACGTTGGGCGAGTAAACGTAGCCATCGGCGTTGGCGAGCGGATTTCCTGGGTCATAACGACTGTCCGGAGCCGCCGTGCTTTCGGTGATACCCAGCACATTCACCGCGGTGGACGCCTGGTTGCCGGAGCTTGAACTCGCGGCCTGGAACACCGGGTGCTTGGCCCGATAGACCTGACTCGGATCCGTACTGACGCTTTCGGCGTTGGCCAGATTGCTTGCGACGGTGTTCAGTCGTACTGACTGCGCACTCATCCCTGAACCAGCCACGGTGAAGATATCGAAGGTGGACATGAGGTATGGCTCCTATGGCCATCTAGCTGCCCGTGATTGCGGTCATCAGCGATCGCAGCTTGCTGTTGAGAATCGTGAGGGTTGCCTGGTAGCGCACTGAGTTCTCGGCAAATGCCGACTGCTCGAGCTGCTCATCCACGGTGTTGCCATCAAGAGCGGGCGCCATCGGGACCCGATATTGAACGCCGGGCTCATTAGCGAGACTCGCGCTGCTTTCCGTGCTTTGGTGCCCCGCCTGTGTGGTCTGCAATGCCAGCGAAGAGCTCGAAGCTGATCCGGCCGCCGCCAGTGCCTGCTTGAAATCGATGTCGCGCGCCTTGTAGTTGGGCGTATCGGCGTTCGCCAGATTGGAGGCCAGCAGCTCGGTACGGCGCGATTCGACCATCAGCGCCTGCGCATGGACTCCGAGATAGCTGTTGATATCCAGTGACACGTGAACTCCAAAAACAACCTTGTCGGTCGTCGATGGAGCAAGTGCTGTGCCATGCCCTGGATGTCAAATAACTGGCGCGTGAAAGTGTGACGGGCTTCTAGAAGTTCGCCCGGCCGGGCTAATGGGGACGGCAAGATATGGCCGCCTGCCTCCAGCAGCCGGCAACAGGTTGCCGGGCATGCTCTTCCGCATTTCCTGTATCGGCAGGTCTGCTCGTGGCTTTAGCGTCGTAGAACCGCCACTTTCTATGGCATGGCTCTTGCTTCCACCAAGAGCATGAGTACACATCCGAACACTTACCGAGTGGCGCTGACCTCACTGCTGATCCTGGCACCGCTTTGGATTGGCCGCGCACAGGCCACCGATGGCTCGATCACTGATCCAGAGCTTATCCGCAAGGCAGCAGCCCGCGCCGTGCTCGAACGGCTCGATGTGGCTAAAGGTGTTGCCGACGTGACCGTGGATAATCTGGATTCGCGCCTGCGGCTGCCGGCATGCAGTCAGGCGCTCAGCGGTTTTATTGCCGGAGACGGCCAGATTCGCGACCACACTGCCGTGGGTGTTCGCTGCGAAGGCACGGCGCACTGGACCATCTACGCCCAGGTCTCGGTAAGTTCCTCGGTGCCGGTTCTGATAGCGCGCCGCGCCCTGGTTCAGAACGCCGCACCGACGGCGCTGGATTTCGACGTCGAGACCCGGCGCATGCCCGGGTTGTACACTCATTATATAAGCGACCCTGCGCTGCTGGCCGGGCAGCGACTGCGGCGCCCGATAGCCACCGGAGAAATCCTCACGGCCAATGATCTGTTGACTGCGCCGGTCATTCACCGCGGTGATCAGATCACGGTGATCGCGCAGGCGGGCGGAATGCAGATTCGCGCCAGCGCAATTGCCTTGTCGGACGGATGCCCTGACGATCGGATCCGCGCCCAGAATCTGTCATCTCAACGGGTCGTCGAGGGCGTCGTTCGCTCTGCTGGTGTGATCGAAGTCGTGTTATGAACCGGATTTCGCCTAAAGTATCCGCTGTACGGGCCGATAGTACAGCCGAGAGAAACAGGAGAGCTTTGTGACAGACAAGATTAAAGGAGCAGGTAGCGGTCCCATTGACGCTGGCGCGAGCCGGCCGGTGGACTCCGTGCGCCCGAAGCCCGCAATCTCTTCCTCGTCATCGGAGAGCCAGTCGAGCGCGACGAGCGACACCGTGACGGTTTCTTCGGCCGCCCGGAACATGACCAGCCTGCAGCAGGCTGTAAATGAAGTGCCCGATATTGATACGAATCGCGTCGCCGCCGTGCAGCAAGCGCTTGGTAGTGGCCAGTACAAGATCAATGCCGGAAAGATTGCCGATCGCATGATCCAGCTCGAAGGCGATCTGCGTAGCACTGGCAAGAATTCTCAGTCCGAATGAGCGTCCAGCCTGACGGCGTGGAAGAGCAGATGAAGCGGATTCTTAAGGAAGAATCCAGTCTGCTGGCTTCCCTCGAAGTGCTGCTTGGCAAGGAGGCCGGCGTACTGCAGGGCAATGATGTCACCGCCATTGAGCGCATTGGCGCCAATCGACACGATTGCGTCGCCGCGTTGATCCGATTAGAGGCCGAGCGCAGTTCAGCCTGCAAGATGCTGTCCTTCGGACAGGGCGCCGCCGCATTCGAGAAGCTGTTGAGCTGGTGTGATCGCAGCGGTTCACTGCGCCGGCAGTGGCAGGCTAATCTCGTATTGGCCCGTCGGTGCCAGAATCTGAACGATCGCAATGGCGCCGTAGTCAAAGTCAAACTCGGCCGGGTGCAGACGCTTCTCGCGTCGGTCCGGGGGAGCGATACGCCTCCGGTTTACGGGCGCCAAGGAGCGCGCTACGGCGCCATCGCGGTACGCGACCTGGGCCAGGCCTAGGCAACCGGCGTCGACGCGCGCCGTTCCGGTCTTCATGTTGCCAGCTGCAAGGGCTCCAGCAATCGCCTGAGATCAAGATGAGCCTCGGCCGCATCCGCGAGCCGATCAATCGCGCTCTCCCGCAACATCGCCTGGTCAACTGGCTGCGGTTCGTTCACGCCCATCCATCGCATCAGGGCATCACAGGCTTCGGGCGCCTCGAACACGCCGTGGAGATACGTGGCAAGCACCTGATCGTCGGCACTGCGCGCGCCGTCAGCACGACCGCCTGCCAGCAACGCGACTGGCCTGGACAGGTCTGCGCCCGTGCTCACACCCGCGTGAATCTCGTATCCCCTGACTGGCGCGTTGCCTGGTCGCAGTTCGCCTTGAACATCGCGCAACTGCTTCTCCGGAGCGAGCGTCGTCTCGAGATCCAGCCAGCCTAGTCCGGCGCTCTCGCCCGCCTCGCCTTCAATGCCCAATGGATCGCGGATCCAGCGTCCCAGCATCTGCAAGCCGCCGCAGATTCCCATAAGCTTGCCTCCATAGCGCAGATGCCGCGCCAGGTAAGGCTCCCAGCCGTTTTGCCGCAGCCAGGCAAGATCGGCCCGGACGCTCTTTGACCCCGGCAGGATAACTACGTCAGCTTCAGGAATTGTCTCTGCGGGTCCGATGAATCGGAAGGCGATCTGCGGGTTGGCGCGCAAGGGATCAAAGTCGGTGTGATTGGAGATGCGTGGCAAGGCCGGCACGATGACCCGCAGCGCACCCGCGCCAGCGGGAATGACTTCCCGGGGCAGTGCATCCTCGGCATCAAGCTGCAGCCCCTGCAGATAGGGAAGCACGCCAAACACGGGCTTTCCGGTGTGCTCCTCCAACCAGCGCAAGCCCGGCTCGAGCAATCCCAGATTGCCGCGAAATCGATTGATCACAAATCCGGTGACCCGCGCCCGCTCGCTCTCGCTGAGCAGTGCCAGCGTACCCACCAGATGCGCGAACACACCGCCGCGATCGATGTCCGCGATCAGCACCACAGGGCAGTCGACGCGCTCGGCGAAGCCCATATTCGCGATGTCCCCTTTGCGCAGATTGATTTCCGCCGGTGACCCCGCCCCTTCAACGATGATTGCCCGATAGGCGGCCAGCAGCCGCTGATGAGAGGCGAGCACGGCGTTCAGGGCAATGCTCTTGTAGTCGTGATAGGCGCCGGCCTCCATATGAGCCAGCGCGTGTCCGTGCACGATGACCTGCGCTCCCTGGTCGGTGGTGGGCTTGAGCAGGATCGGATTCATATCCGTCGTCGGAGCCACGCCGGCGGCCTGGGCCTGCAGCGCCTGGGCGCGCCCAATCTCACCGCCATCGGCTGTGACTGCACTATTGAGCGCCATGTTCTGGGGCTTGAACGGCGCGACGCTCACACCTCGGCGCAGGAGAATTCGGCAAAGTGCGGTGACCAACGTGCTCTTACCCGCATCGGAAGTGGTGCCCTGGATCATCAGAGTGCGCGAATTCATCGTTGATTCCAGCGAGCAAGCGAGGATGGCTAAGTGCAGTTGATGCCGAGGCGGCCGCTTGAGGGTGTTGCATTGTCCGGACCCGCATAGCACATTACTAGCCCCCAGTTTCAGGACCCTATAAATCAATGATTATTGGAAGCGCGCATCGCAAGGCGGCGTACACCATAGAAGCGCTGTTCACTGACCGCTGGTCGAGCCGTGCGCTGTCGGGCGAAAGCGTGCCGGAGGATGAGTTGATGAAGCTGCTCGAGGCTGCGCGGTGGGCGCCGTCCTCCGGCAACTTTCAACCCTGGCGCATGCTGTACGCTCGCCGCGAATCCGCTCACTGGCCCACTTTCTTTGATCTGCTGATGGAAGGTAATCGCGTCTGGGCCCAACGCGCCGGCGCGCTGGTGATGTTTCTGTCCCGCACTACCGATGATCAGGGAAAGCCGGTCGTGACACATTCGTACGATACTGGCGCCGCGTGGGAGAATTTTGCGTTGCAGGGCTGGCTGCTTGGGCTGGTGGTGCACGGGATCGGAGGTTTTGACCGCGAGCGCGCGCGAGTCGTGCTGCAGGTGCCCGATCAGTACCATATTGAAGCGATGGCCGTCGTAGGCAGGCCCGGGGACCCGGCACTACTACCAGATCACCACCGGCAGCGCGAGATGCCGAATCCGCGCCGGCCGCTCACCGAGCTAACCTGCGAAGGTCCCTTCAGACTCTGAGTAGGAGCTCAGCTGCTTTCCGTTCATCGCCGAGGCGCAGCCGGGCATTACACCAGTACCCGCTCAATGCCGCCGGCGTTAGCCCGTCCAACGTAGTCGACCAGCCAGTTTGCACCCAACACGTGGCGCGCAAGCTCCACTACGATGTAGTCCGCATCGGCGCCCGTATCGTCATTGAAACGCTTTAAGCCCTGCAGGCAGGAGGGGCAGGAAGTCAACACTTTGATCTCGCCGCTGAACCCGTCCGTCCGTATCTGTCCGGCTGCGGCCTGCAGCTCCTGCTCTTTGCGGTAGCGAACCTGCGTCGAAATATCGGGCCGCGACAGGGCCAGCGTGCCCGACTCGCCGCAACAACGCTCATTCTTGGCGATCTTGCCATTAAGCTGCGCATTCATCAGCGTGTTCACGACCCGTAACGGCTCGTAGGTTTTCATCGGTGAATGGCACGGGTCGTGGTACATGTACTGCACGCCGGTGACGCCTTCCAGGCGAATACCTTTTTCCATCAGGTATTCGTGGATATCAATAATTCGGCAACCGGGAAAGATCTCTTCGAATTTGTAGCCTTGGAGCTGATCGAAGCAGGTGCCGCAGCTGACGACCACAGTGCGGATATCCAGATAGTTAAGCGTATTCGCGACGCGATGAAACAGCACGCGATTGTCGGTGATCATCTTCTCGGCCTTGTCCAGCTGCCCGGCTCCGCGCTGCGGGTAGCCGCAGCACAGATAGCCGGGCGGCAGAACGGTCTGCACACCGACGTGCCAGAGCATGGCCTGCGTCGCCAGCCCCACCTGGGAGTACAGCCGCTCCGAGCCACACCCCGGAAAATAGAACACGGCCTCGGTGTCACCACTGGTCCGCACCGGGTCGCGAATGATGGGCACGTAGTCCGAGTTCTCAATGTCGAGCAGTGCGCGCGCGGTCTTTTTGGGCAGCCCGCCAGGCATGCGCTTGTTGACGAAATGTATGATCTGCTCGGATACCTTGGGGCGACCAGTCGTGGCCGGTGGCCGCGCCGTTTGCCCTTTGGCCAGTGCCTTGAGGAGCCCGTGGGCAAGCCTCTGCGCCTTGTAACCCCAGCCGATCATCAGCTTGCGGGTCAGCCGGATCGTCTCAGGGTTGGTAGCGTTGAGAAACAGCATGGCCGCGCTGGTTCCCAGATTCATGCGTTTGCGCCCCATGCGGCGCAGCAGATTGCGCATCGCCATGGACACATCACCGAAATCGATATCCACCGGGCACGGACTCAGGCACTTGTGGCACAGGGTGCAGTGGTCTCCCACATCGGAGAACTCATCCCAATGGCGGATTGAGACTCCGCGACGTGTCTGCTCCTCATATAGGAACGCCTCGATGAGCAGCGAGGTGGCGAGAATCTTGTTTCGCGGGCTGTAAAGCAGATTGGCGCGGGGAACGTGTGTCGCGCAAACGGGTTTGCACTTGCCGCAACGCAGGCAGTCCTTGATGGCGTCAGAAATCGAGCCGATTTCAGACTGCTGCATGATCAGAGATTCGTGACCAAGAAGATTGAAGCTTGGCGTATAGGCATTGCCCAGACCGCCTCCGGGCAGCAGCTTGCCGCGATTGAATCGGCCTTCAGGATCTATGCGATGTTTGTAGCGTCGAAATTCCAGAATCTCGGAATCCTGCAGATATTCGAGTTTGGTAATGCCAATGCCGTGCTCGCCGGAGATCACACCGCCCAGGGCCCTGGCTATGCCCATGATTCTGGCGACGGCCACATTCGCTTGCTGCAGCATCTCGTAGTTATCAGAATTGACCGGTATGTTCGTATGTACGTTGCCATCACCGGCGTGCATGTGCAGGGCCACGAACAGCCGGCCGTGGAGCACACGCGCATGCGTCGCGTCGCAGGCAGCCAGCACCGCCCCGAATGAGCCGCCAACAAAAAGCTCATGCAGCGGCTGCCGCAGCTCGCTCTTCCAGGAAACGCGCAGCGTCCGGTCCTGCATCAGGTCCAGTACCGTGACCTCGGGATCGCGGGCAATTCTCAGTGCAAACTTACCCAGCAGCGATTGATAGCCCAGCTGGCTAAGGATTTCGCAATTGTCTGCAAGCGGCGCATCAAGATTGGTGAGCAGCCAGTGCCAACGACTCCTGACCTGCGACAGCAGCGCCCGGGCCTGCTCGGGACGATCTCCGGCCAGATCCCCGGCAAGCAGCCGATCGACCGGGTTGTCGCCGGAGCGCGCCAGGAGCTGGCTTGAGGCGAAGAGCACCTGGAGCTCGTCGATCAGCTGCAGCTTGTTGCGGCACGAGAGTTCAATATTGATGCGCTCAATCGCATCGGTGTACTCGCCCATCCGCTCAAGCGGAATCACCACGTCTTCATTGATCTTGAAGGCGTTGGTGTGGCGCGCGATGGCTGCGGTGCGACTGCGGTCAAGCCAGAACTGGCGCCGCGCCTCAGCACTTACAGCGATGTAACCCTCGCCGGATCGGGAATTGGCGATTCTCACCACCTCGGAAGTCGCCAGAGCCAGAGCCGATTCGTCATCGCTTACAAGATCTCCGAACAGCGCCATCTTGGGCAGGGCGCCGCGCTTGGATTTTGTTGCGTAGCCAACCGCCTTGAGATAGCGCTCATCCATGTGCTCGAGTCCCGCGAGCTGAACGCCGCGGCTGCGAGTCAGCTGATCCAGGTACTGCTTGATCTCGACAATGGCAGGAATGGCTTCGCGAGCCTGACCGAAGAACTCCAGACATACCGTGCGCACATGCTTGGGCATTCGGTGTAGCACCCAGCGCGCCGCAGTGATCAGGCCATCACAGCCTTCCTTCTGAACGCCCGGCAGGCCGCCGAGAAACTTATCGGTGACATCCTTGCCCAGCCCCGCCTTGCGGAAGCGCGCGCCCGGTATTGCCAACCGCTCGGTGCGTAGCACGCGGGCCCGCTCCGGATCGGGGACGCCTTCCTTCCAGACCAGTTCGAATTCGGCTATGGCAACATCGTGGATCTTGCCGCGGTTGTGAGCGAGGCGGGTCACCTCGAGCCAGTTGCCGTCCGGATCAACCATGCGCCACCAGGCGAGGTTGTCGACCGCGGTACCCCACAGCACGGCCTTTTTTCCGCCCGCATTCATGGCAATGTTGCCACCGATGCAGGAAGCGTCGGCTGAGGTCGGATCAACCGCAAAGACTACGCCAGCCTCATCGGCAGCCACGGCTACGCGACGCGTGACGACACCGGCCTCGGTAAAAATGGTGGTTACCGGTTGCTCCACCCCGGCCAGTGTCGACTGCTCCACGGCACCCAGCCGTTCGAGCTTCTCCGTATTGATGACGATCGACAGCGCGGTAAGTGGAATCGCGCCGCCGGTGTAACCGGTGCCGCCGCCGCGCGGGATTATTGTGAAGCCCAGCGCCACACAGGTTCGGACCAGCGCCGGTATTTCCGCTTCGCTGTCCGGCATCAGCACCGCGAACGGATACTCGACGCGCCAGTCCGTAGCATCGGTGACGTGGCTTACTCGTGCAAATCCGTCAAAACGAATGTTGTCGGCACGCGTATGCCGCAGCAACGCGCGTTGCGCGCGCCGTCGCAGTGAGGCACAAGCATTGAAGTCGCGCTCAAAGTCGGCCACTGCCGCACGTGTGGCGTTGAGCAGTTCACCGACCTTGCGGTCGCGGTCCAGATCGCGCGCATCTCGGCGATGCTCCACTTCACTGAGGCGGTGATGCAAAGCCGCGTTCAGCAGCCGTCGACGCTTTGGATTGTCGATCAGATCGTCCTGCAGGTAGGGGTTGCGCCGCACCACCCAAATGTCCCCCAGGACTTCGTACACCATGCGGGCCGAGCGCCCAGTGCGGCGCTCGTGGCGCAGCTCATCCAGTAGCTCCCATACCGGCTCCCCGAGAAGCCGAATGACAATTTCGCGATCGGAAAAGGACGTGTAGTTGTACGGGATCTCGCGCAGCCGCAGCGGCGCGTCGGGTTCCACCGGTGGCAATTTGCCTAACGGCTCGACTTGGAGCTGGGCATTCATCGTACTGAGAGTCTGACGCGGCCTGGAACGGAGACCATTCTATTCCAGGTGCGCACGCGATCGCCTGCATGAGCAGATGACACTCTGATCCCGCCTCCTCCGGCGCACTCGAGGCCGCTGGTTCGCGGCCGGCCGTGGTCGTTTGCCGGACCGAGTCGCTGAGCGCTCGAGGCGCTAGTGGCTTTCCCTGTTGGGCGACCACGGATCCTTGTAATCAAAGAGAAAAATCTGCGAGGTGTGCTTGTCGGCAGGAATCTCGCGCGGCACCCAGCTGTCATCGTGCAGATCCATGTCGGCGTCGTACTCCATCATGCCGCCAAAGGGACTGTTGAAGTACCAGAAATAGTTGGAACCGAGAATGTGCCGGCCCGGACCCCAGAAGCTCTTGTAGCCTTTCTGGAAAAACTGCCAGCCCGCCTGAAACAGCTCGTTGGCACCGGAGACGTGAAAGGTGAAATGGTTAAGACCATTCATCATCGGGCCGTGCCCCTGAATCAGGAACAGCGTGTGGTGATCGTAAGTACCTTTAGGCCGCAGGAACGGACCAGCGGTCGTGAAGCGGTCCACCAGCCGGAACTGCAGGCGATCGCGATAGAATTTCTCGGCCTTGATTACATCCGGCACAAAGTAGACCACATGCGAGAGCGTGCGTGGCATGACCGGCATATTGTGGTCGGCCGCAATGACATTCAAAGGTCGCTGTGGGGGCTGGCCCGGGCAATTTATACCCAGCAGCGGCGCACTGTAGGGGCGCCGAAGGGTGAGCTGGAAACCCAGCGCGATGCCCGAATCATCCACTGAGTGCAGGACTCCCGCGGCATCCGCGCGGACGTTTCGATCCTTGCTGAGCTCAGCTCCGATCTGCTCGAGCGTCTGCTTGTCAGCTACACCATAGATGGTCTCGCGGATATTCGGCGAGGGCGCTATCGGCGCTGGCAGCGCGCCATCGCTCGACTTGCGGACGACGCAGTTGGTGCCATCAGCAGCCTCCCAGACGGCGCCGCTTGCGGAACTGTCGGCCTTCTTCAGTCCGTAGTCCCCCAGGTACTTGTTGCACGCATCCAGATCCTCGACACCAAATACCAACGAGTCCGGGCCCAGTATGTTCACGCACTTCTCCTGATTAGCTGGAGCGGCATTATTCCAGCCACCACCCATCCAGCCAAGACATATCCTGTGTCTCGAGCTGGGCACAACGGTGTACTCTATCCGCGCGAACGCGCCCGCACGCGATGCGGTGCCGATGACACCCCGGGGAACGGCTATTTGATGAACACCAAGTCTGCGAGGCAGGCCACTATCGGTCTGACCGTGTTGCTGTGCTTTTTTGCCGCGCTGTTTGAGGGGTTTGATATCCAATCGGCTGGGGTTGCCGCTCCGCGCCTTGCACTGGCCTTTCACCTGGATGACCGCACGCTCAAGTGGGTATTCACGGCCAATATATTCGGCCTGCTGGTCGGCGCGATCATTGGAGGGCGGCTGGCCGACGTGATTGGACGCAAGCGCGTGCTGGTGCTGTCCATGATCGCGTTCGGCCTATGCCAGCTGGGAACAGCCATGGTGCATGCGGTTGACCCACTGATTCTGATGCGGCTGCTGACGGGGCTCGGTCTGGGCGGCGCGATGCCCAATATGCTGGCGTTGGCCGCTGAGAACAGTCCTGCAGACCGACGTGGCCTGGCAACAGCGATAATGTACTGCGGCATGCCGCTCGGCGGCGCAATCGCGAGCTTCACCGCCATGTTCCAGAGCGTGAGCTGGCAGCAGATCTTTTATATCGGTGGCTTTGCCCCGCTGCTGGCGGCGCCGGTGCTGGCGCTGATCCTGCCGGAATCGAGGGGTTTCCAGGCACTGCAAACAACAGGCGTAAAACACATCCCCATACAGCCAGGGCACCGGCGGACCAGCATGTGGTTTGCGCTGTTTGGCGAGGGACGAGCCAGCAACACACTGCTGCTGTGGGCCGCCTACGGGCTGACCCTGTTGGTGATGTACATGCTTCTGAACTGGCTGCCCACGTTGTTGCAGCGGCTCGGCTTGAGTCGCTCGCAGGCCTCCGCAGCGCAGATCTTCTTCAATGTCGGCGGCGCAACGGGCAGTGTGCTGATCGGCTTCCTGCTGGATCGGGCGCGGCGTCAGTTGACGGTGCTGATGACCTACCTGTGCATGTGCGGCGCGCTGCTCGCGCTCGCGCTGTTGCAACCGCAGCTGCTGGTCACTTCGATCGTGGTGTTCTGCTGCGGATCGACGCTGATTGGAGCCCAGGCAATCATCTATGTGAGTGCACCGGTGTGCTACGCCACCGCCTTTCGTGGGACCGGTGTCGGCTCAGCCGTGGCGATCGGAAGAGTTGGTTCGGTCGCGGGCCCGCTGCTGGCCGGTGTACTGCTAAGCGCTGGCCTCGGAGTGTCTGCCATGCTGCTGTCCGTGGTGCCATTTATCGTGATCGGTGGTCTTGCGGCCCACCTAATCACGCGGCGTACCGAGAACCAGGTTCTTATCTGATCGCGTACGCAGTCGAGGACTGCGGCTAAGGAGCCAGCGGCCGCTCGCGCAATCCTACGTAGTGCGGTTGCGCCGCCACTCGACCCAGCCATGCCTGAACATGCGCAAAGGGAGACAGATCATAGCCGCCCTCACCGGCCACGTGCGTATAGGCATAGAGCGCAATGTCGGCGATGCCGTAGCGATCATCAACGAAATACGGATGCTGCCCCAGGTGCAGATCCATGACGGCCAGTGCTGCGCGCCCCTGTTCCTGGCGCCGCGGCACCTCGTCTTGGCGCGGATGGTCGGCAGCCAGATGGCGCATGATAAAGCGCGCCGTTGCTACATAAGGCTCGTGGCTGTATTGCTCGAAGAACATCCACTGCAAAGTTTGCGCGCGCGCCCAGCGGCTGGCAGGCGCCAGCGCGCTGCCCTCGGCCAGATACCAGAGGATCGCGTTCGATTCGGCCAGATGCACGCCCGGCTCAATCTCAAGTACCGGTATCCGCCCGTTCGGGTTACGTAGCAGGAAATCCCTGGTGCGGGTCTCGCCACGCATGATGTCGGCCTCAACGTAGCGAAAGCCGATCTGTAGCTGCGAGAGCAGCAGGCGGATCTTGTAGCCGTTGCCGGAATCCAGATAGTCGTACAGGGTATACATCGCCAAAACTCCTCCACAAATATCCACAGCACGTCGCTCATCCGACCGGATCAAGTCATGCGCAAGCCCACTGTTGCCCGGGGTGGCGAATCAGTACACACCAAACACGTTGAGCAGCTCCTGCTCGCTGACGACCAGTCCAGAGGGGTAGCCTGCTTCGATGAGGCGCTCGCGCTGCTCAGCGTAGCTGGTCAGGACGAGAGCCGAGCCCGGCAGAACATCGGCGAGCAGCGACGCCACGGTAGCGAGGCGTATCGTCAGCTCCGGCTTGAGCGCCCGCAGCAAATCAACCGAGGATTGCGCGCCTTCAACGTCGCAGAGCACGATTTCGCTGACCATCGAGATACCGGTGCACAGCTCAACTATGGTCTGACCGAGCATGGGGCCGGCCAGCTGCTGGCGCTCGAGCGCGAGCTGCTCCTCGGTAATAGCACCTGCGACCTGCAGCCGCGACAGATACTGGGCGGCGGCAGTGAAATTCCGCGCCTTCTTGAGGAAGCGAATCGCGACCTGTACGCGCACTGCGATGAAGTTGCCAATCATCCGCTGCACGACCTCGATCTTGGCCGCAGGCACCCCGTTCAATCCCTGGAAGCGATAGGCCGCATTGATCAGCACCTCAAGTCCCACGCGGTAGCTGTCCAGCTTGCTGAGAATATCCGCGGCGCCCATCTGTTCTCGCTCGAGGCCAACCGAGTGTCGCGTGACTGATCTATAGAAAGGTCGCGTCAGGAACGCCACCTGGCCAAAGTTCAGGCAAACGGCCAGATAGACGAATGCCCAGAACCCGGCGCTCGGCGCCACATACATCCTGTGGAGGGCTGCGGTCCGGTAGATGCAAATCTCCGGGAAGATGTGGCGCTCGATCACAAAGTTGGCCAGCTCCAGAGCCTGTCCCCTGGCGAATGTCCGGATCTCCTCCACGCGGTAGAACAGGCCCTGGCTCTGCTTGGCCACGTCGTCCCACATCTCCCATGGCGCATGGGCCACGACGACCTCGGCATGCTGCTCGAGGTAGCGGACCGCTTCAGCGACCGCTTCAGGAATGAGCAGATCATCGTCGGCCAGATAGATGGCGTAGGTGCCAGTGGCAAGCCGATAGGCGCTTAGCAGGTTGTTGAGCGCACCAACGTTGTGATCCTGGCGGAAATAGCGGATTTGCGGGTGCTGCTCGGCCCAGCGCGTCGCAACAGTCATCGTCGTGTCCGATGAGCAGTTGTCGCAAAGCACGATTTCATAGTTGAGCCCGGCCATGCCGGTATCGATCAGCCGCTGCAGCAGCGACTCGAGAAACTGCACCCGATTGTAGGTAATCAGGCAAATACTCAGCACCGGGCGCACCGGCCCTGCCGCCGCTCTCTTCACCAGGTCCTGATTGGTTGCGGAGCCCACCAGAGCGGCGCCAGCAGCATCCGTTGCTTGACTCACGCGCTCGCTCCGCCCTCTGACAAGCTGTAGGTCTCGAGTTGCCTGTGATTCGCCCCCAGACCGTAACTGGTGAGCGCTCGGCAGACCTCATGTTAGCAAGAAGAGCCGCGACCGGCGCTGTGATGTTTGGCGTAGCCTTCGGGTGCGTGCGCTGAATGCCGCCCGGCTACGGATCGATGTAGATGTGCTCGGGGGCCAGACCGTCGTGGTAGCGCTCGGCGATTCTCGCGTAGGCCGCCTCAATGTGCCGCGTGAACAACGGCGTATCGAATAGTGGGCAGCTGAGGCGGTTCTCGCTCAGCCTGCGTTTGAATGCCGCCAGCTGCTCCGGGCTGCGTGCCAGCTCGATGGCCAGGCTTTCGTAGTGCGCCGGCGTCGCGGCGATGAGTTCCGGTAGCCGCGCGGCATCAAGCAGGCTGGCTGCCACTCTGCCTGCAAAGGCCTCGCCAGCACAGGTCAGCACGGGCAGACCTGCCCAAAGCGCATCGCTTGCTGTGGTATGGGCGTTGTAGGGCAACGTGTCTATGAACAGATCGGCCAGGCGCTGCCGCGCAAGATGCTCCGCCGTCCCCATGCGCTTGGCGAAGATGAGCCGCTCCGGGTTGATGCCGCGGAGCTGCGCTTCGCGTCGCAAGTTGCTTGGTGCAACCGGATTATCTTCCAAGAGCCATAAAACGCTGCCTTCAACCTGGCTCAGGATCCTCATCCAGGAGGAAAACACTTCGGGCGTTATCTTGTAGGTGTTGTTGAAGCAGCAGTAGATGAATCCGCTGGCAGGCAGGTCAAGCTCGGCGCGCGTGAAAGCACGCTCCGCAATGGCACGCTTTGAATCGTTGACCTGATAGCTGTTGGGGAGATAGACGATCTTCTCGCTGTAGTGCCGCTGGCTGTTCTCTGGCACCAGCGTGCGGTCCGCGATCAGATAGTCGATGTACTCGGCGCCCATCGTGCCGGGGTATCCGAGGTAGCTCACTTGCACGGGTGCGGCCCGCATTGCGAAGATTCCCGGCCGGCAGTCATGCGTGAACCCCTTCAGGTCCACTGCAATGTCAAGCTGCAGGCTCCGGGCCAGCGCGGCCACTTCCGAGTCCGGCATGTTGCGCACATCGATCAGCCGTATGTTCGCGGCAGCCAGGCGGCTGCGCATCTCGTCCTTGGTGTCTGGCCCGAACGAGAGCGCCGTGATCTCAAACCGAGTCTGGTCATGCAACTCGAACAGCTGCGCCATCAGCTGCAGCGTTGCGTGATTGTAAAAGTCGGCCGACAAATAGCCGACGCTGATCCGTGCGCGATGCGGCAGCTTTGCCAACGGCGGCAGGGCGCTGCTTGCCGGATACTGGGTGCGGGTCCAAACCTCGGCGGCAGAGCGCTGCAGCGCCGCGGAATCCTTGCGCGCCAGCAGACAGAAGGGATTGGAGGCCGGTTCGCCGCGGCCGATACGCTCCTCAATATCGGTCAGCGCAGCGGCCGCGCCAGTCCAGTCACAGATGAACATCTTGACCTGCAGGCACTGGCCGTGCAGGCCGGCCGCGTTGCATTTCAGCGCAATCACCTGCTCATAATTGGAGATTGCCGCCTCGTATTGCTTGGCTTCGAAGAGCAACGTGGCGCGGCCGTTATAGGCGTCCGCATAATCAGGCCGCAGCTCGATGGCTCTGTCGTAGCTGTCGCCAGCTGCCTCGTAGCGCCCGATATCACGCAGCGCGTTGCCGCGGTTGTTATAGGCTTCGGCGTAGTCAGGCTTAAGTTCGATTGCCCGGTCATAGGAGGCAACGGCCGCCTCAAACTGTTTGAGATCGCGCTGCGCGGTGCCGCGGTTGTTGTAGCCCTCGGCGAGGTCCGGCTTGATCGCAAGGGCCTCGTCGTAGCTGGCAATGGCAGCTGCGAGGCGACCGAGATCGCGCAAGGCGTTGCCCCGATTGTTATAGGCCTGCACGTAGCCGGGATTGAGGGCAGTCGCCCGATCGAAGCTCGCAATCGCGGCTTCGCTCTGCCCCAGACCGCGCAACGCAGTGCCGCGGTTGTAGTGGGCATCGGCAAAGTCGGGTTTGAGGGCTATTGCGACGTCATAACTCGCGACGGCCTGCTCAAAATTCCCGAGCAGATAATAGGCATTGCCAAGATTGCTGCGCGCCACGACGCTCTGTGGATTTGCCAATGTAGCCCGGCGCAGCAGATCGACGGCGATGTCGAGCTCATTTTGCTGAAGCGCAATCAGTCCCAGGAGATTGAGGGCGTTCCAGTGCCGTGGCTGCACCTGCAGGACCTTGCGGCACAACTCGCGCGCCTCCGGGGCACGGCCCTGCTGGTTCAGGCTTACTGCCTGATTGAAAGTCGCCTCTGCGCGAGCTGCCAGCTTACTTGCCATGAGTTACCGCGCTACGGATCGACAGGCGCTGTGGACTGCGCTCGCTCGTTGCCAAGGCGCGTCTATTGCCAAAGCTCAATCCTGACCAACGGTGACGGGTGTGTCAGGCCGTCCGCCCCACTCCGTCCACGAACCATCGTACAAGGCTCCTTCTGGAAGTCCCGCCACGTGCAGGGCCAGAGTGAGGATCGCAGCGCTCAGCCCGGATCCGCAACTTGTCACGACCGGTCGCCTCAAATCGACCCCTGCCGAGGCAAATCGGGCACGCAGCGCCTCTGGATCGCGCAACGTCTGATCCGGGGACAGCAGTTCCTGAAACGGCAG
>JBEKOK010000006.1:0-36309 GCA_049521875.1 Steroidobacteraceae bacterium | reverse complement strand
TCAAGTTCGGTGTGGGCCTGTGTATGGACCCAGTTCAGCCCGCGACGCACCTTGGAAGTGAATTTTTGCTGTTTGTCTTCGGTCATCATGATCCTCGATAGTAAAGTCGATCGTAAAAAAGCGTGGCTGCCGACGGAACGCCCCCGCTCAGCCTTGGAGACTGCTGACTACGCCATTGTTCCATGCGAAGCGCAAGCCCAATACCGAAAAACAGCGTTGCGGTCTGGTTGCAGCACGGAAATTTCGGGAGGAGGCGGGGCGGACACATTCTAAAGGCGGTCCGCCCCAAAAGAGCCTGGATAGCATGCCCCGTATTCTCAAGCCGAGGTCATCGACGAAGCGTCACGGACTAACGAATGCGACACTTCATCTGCCGTCAAGCGAAGCAGAGAGTACTGCGAAGCCTTGACACAACGCAACTCGAGCTGGTTGACAACCGCTGTGCGTGTATGGGTAAACGGCGCGAACGCCACTCTTGGATAGATCCTTGAATCCTCACGCGCCGGCATTGCAAACGGCAGCTGAAATTTCAATGGGATCCAGTGGATATCGAAATGCTGTTCGCCATTTCACTGCGTTAGAATAAATCGACAATCAGCGCATCATTTCGCGGGACTGTGATATGCCGGGGGTGAGCGCCCCAGACAAATTTCAAGAGAAGGGATCGATCAGCGCATGCGCAAGTATCATCGCTGGATCAGCACGGTGTGCATGCTGTTCCTCGCCTGGGTGTCTCTCACTGGCGGACTGCTGGCACTCGATGAACTGAATCCACCGCCGGGACTTGGCGGTCCACCTTCGAGTACCGCGCCGATCGCGGCGCCCGGCGGCGCCTTCCTTACGAACACAGCGCTCCGCTTGCGACTTCACAATCTGCTCAAGCAACTGCACACCGGATCGATCATTGGTCTGAGCGGCCAGTGGCTGGATCTGCTCACCGGCTTCGCCTTCATCGTGCTCGCGGTAACCGGAATCGTGATGTACTTCAGTCTGCTGACCCAGCGGCGCAAGCTCGGTCGTCGTGGCCTGTTCTGGAGCTGATCGATGCGCAAACTACACCGCTGGCTGGCCACGATCGCGATGCTGTTCCTGCTTTATATCTCAGTGACTGGATCGGTCCTCGCGATCAGCGAGCTAGTGCGCGGCGGTCCGCACCTGATCGCTGCACCGGGTGGCCCTGGTGGCGGCGGACCGCCATCCGCAGGGCCGCCGGGCGCGGGCCCGCCGGACGGCGGCCGTAAGCCGGCGCCGAACTTTGACGCGCACGGCTGGCCCACTAACGAATTTTTGCAGGATGTGCACAGTGGCGCGGTATTTGGTGCCGGCGGGCAGTGGGTAGATCTGGCCACCGGCCTTATATTTGTGGTGCTTTCGATTACCGGTCCGGTGATGTATTTTCAGATGCTCCGGACCCGACGCAAATCGGGCCGGACGCAGGCTTTCTGGCGCTGAGGAGTCTTCCCGCGGTAACCGCCGCAACTCTGCAGCGCAAAGCTGCAGCAGTCGGGAGGCGTTACATGCCGCGCTATCTTCAGAGGCCAATAAATCGCCGCGAACTGCTCCGCAATGGCTGCCTCCTCGGCAGCGGCCTGGCGCTTGGTACATCGCTGTGTGCCGGCGAAACGCCCGCGCTCTCTCTGATCACCAAGCCGATTCCTTCCTCCGGCGAACAGCTGCCGGTCGTCGGTCTGGGCACAATCTGGTTTCGGGATGCGCAATACGAGGCACTGCGCGCAGAGATCGCACGCTTTAGCGAGCTCGGTGGCACGTTGCTCGACACGGCGGCGGCCTACGGCGAGAGTGAAGGGGTCATCGGACGTGCGGTCGCTGATCTGGGTCTTCGCAAGCGGCTGTTCCTGGCCACAAAGTTCGATGCCGGCGGCACGATGCCAATGGCGCAGGCGCCCGGCGCACCGGCGGCGAGCGCCGCGCCACTACCGGGACCTCCCCAGGGCGTCGTGCGTCCGGGGCGCGATGGCGTTGGCGGACTCGAGAGCTTTGAGCGCTCGCTCGTGCGGCTCAAAACCGATCAGATCGATCTGTTGCAGGTTCATAGCCTCAATGGCACCGCGACACTGCTGCCGCAGATGCTGGCGTGGAAGCAGGCCGGGCGCATCCGCTATATCGGCGTCACGACCTCGAGCGTGGCACAGCACGGTGACCTGATTGAGGTGATGCGCACCTATCCGCTCGATTTCATCCAGGTGGATTATTCGCTCGGCAACCGCGAAGCCGAGACTGGTGTCTTTCCCGAAGCGCTCAAGCGCAAGGTGGCCGTGCTCGCGAATCTGCCACTCGGGCGCGCGACGCTGCTTGCACAGGCGGCTCAGCAGCCACTGCCGGCGTGGGCTGCGGACATCGATGTCACAAGCTGGAGCCAGTTCCTGCTCAAGTATGTGGTTTCACATTCTGCTGTGACCTGCGCAATTCCAGGCTCACTCAAACTTGAGCATGTCGTCGACAACATGGCCGCTGGCCGTGGCCGACTGCCAGATGTTGCAATGCGTCGACGGATGGAAGCGCTGTGGGAAAGCCTGCCGAGCTAGGGTACCTCCGCGGCCGGAGTCATCTGGCCGACATCTGCCGCTGTTTCAATGCAGGAAATGCAGTCTGCCGCTCGCACTCGGCTCCACTGAGCTTGCGCGAGCTAGCATCTAAACGCCGAATATCTATGGGAATTGAGTGTCCACTTACGCAGCCGTGTCGTACACCATCAATACAGCGCGCGTTTTTTGCATTAGCGCTTCTTAATGTGCGGACCATCGCGCCTTAACTCGGGCAGTCCTAGAGTGGCAACAACATGACCCTGGATTCCGCCACCGCGAACATCGATAGTTCCCAACTGATGAGCTGGGCCGATGAGCCTGTGGAGACGCGGAGCAGCGCCGATGCCAGCGATCTCAGCCTAGTGCGGCGGGCCCAGTCCGGCCATCGCGGCGCCTTTGATCTGCTGGTGCGCAAGTACCAAAGCAAGGTGCTCAGCGTGGCCCGACGCTACGCACGCCATCCGCAGCTGGCAGAGGACATTGCGCAGGAGACACTGATCCGCGCCTACCGCGGCCTGGCACAGTTTCGGGGCGAGAGTTCCTTCTACACCTGGCTCTATCGCATTACGGTCAATTCCGCGCGCAGCGAGATCGCCGCGCGACAGCGCGATCGCGGCATGGTCTCGCTTGAAGGGCCGCGTGGCAGCGGCATGGAAGAGCACTCGATTTATCTTACCGATGCGAACACGCCGGAGCTGACTGCGGTCGCGGATGAGATCCGGGATACGGTAAACACCGCTCTTGACTGCCTGCCGGCCGAGCAGCGCCGCGCCATCGCGCTGCGCGAGATCGACGGCTTAAGTTACGAAGAGATTGCCGTCGCGACTGATACGCCGCTCGGCACGGTCCGCTCGCGCATTTTCCGCGCCCGCGAAACCATCGATGAGCACCTGCGCACCGCAGATCGCATCTGCGCGGAGCCGGTAGGCGCGGGCTGGTGAGCGATGTCGCGCAGCGGGCCCCGGCAATGCTTCCCCCTTCAGTACAAATCGCGGTGAGGCAGCGATGCATAAGCCGCTGCTGCCGCTGCTGATCCTCACCGGATTTCTGCCGTGGGCGGCGGCGAACGCCGATGCGCCCGTCCAGTGCGATCTGCATCTGATCGTCCATCTGACCCCCGATGTGCCCGATCCTGCGGCCTCCGGTTTCTTGAGCTCGCTGCTGACCAACCCGAATTTCCGCCTGAAGCTGCTGGGCAAGGTCGGTGACCGCGACGTGGCCATGGAGCTGAGTGGTCCGGGTGCCCCTGCCGCCTGTGCGCAGGTCATCGATGGCATGCGTCGCGATGCGCGCATCGTCTCTATCGAAATCCAGGGCGGTGCCGCTTGAGTCTCCGGCAAGATGCGTACGACACTCTAATTCTCGTGGGTAGCTGCTGAGGCGGATCACTCTCACCAACACCACAGTGGCTGACGGTCATGGCGGCGCTCCGACACCACAGGCTAAACTAAAAATCCAGCGCTTCGCCCCACACCCGGTCTCACGCATGCAAAATACATCGACCTCTGCGGACTCCCAGGAACCCGCATCTGGCCCCTTTTGGCGCCGCCATCGGCGAATCTGGCTGATCGGTCTGATCCTCGTTCTGATCGTGCTCGCGATCGTGATCTGGCGTGTCATTGCCGCTCGTCGCGCCGCGGCCGCCGCGGCCCATCGCGACACCTCCATCAGCATCAAGACCACCACGGCCTCCAAGGGCGACATCAACGTCTACCTGGATGCGATCGGGACGGTTACACCGGTGTATACCGACTCGCTCACCTCGCAGGTCAATGGGCTGGTCACCCAGGTGCACTACACCGAGGGCCAGCGCGTCCACAAGGGCGATGCGCTGATCGAGATCGATCCGCGCCCCTATCAGGCCACGCTGCTGCAGGCGCAAGGGATCCTCGAGCGCGATCAGGGACTGCTCGCGCAGGCGAAGATGGATCTGACGCGCTACCAGGAGGCGCTCGCACGCAACGCCATCGCCAAGCAGATCGTCGATGATCAGGAAAAACTCGTCCAGCAGGATGAAGGCACGGTGAAGAACGATCAGGGCAGCGTGCAGTACGATCAACTGCAGCTCGAGTACTGCCATATCAGCGCGCCGATCAGCGGTCAGGTGGGACTGCGCCTGGTGGATCCTGGCAACGTGGTGCAGTCGAGCGGCGCCACGACGCTTGCCGTCATCACGCAGCTGCAGCCAATCACCGTGGTGTTCACGCTGCCCGAGGACAGCCTCGCGCCGGTGGCGGCACGACTGGGGCAGAAGGCCAAACTGAGCGTCGATGCCTTCGACCGGGCGGCACAGAAGAAGATCGCTGCCGGCGAACTGCTGGCCCTCGATAACCAGATCGATACCACGACCGGTACCCTCAAGGCGCGCGCAATCTTTCCGAACCAGGACTATGCGCTGTTTCCCAATCAGTTCGTCAACACGCGTCTGCTGGTCAACACCGAGCAGGGCGTCACGCTCGTACCCTCATCGACCGTTCAGCAGAACGGCCAGGCCTCATTCGTGTATGTGATTCAGGACAACGTGGCGCATGTGAAGGCCGTGAAACCGGGCGTGACTGACGCCGGCAACACGGCAGTCACCGGCATCGATCCCGGTGACGTGCTGGCCGACAGCAGCTTCGACAAGCTGCAGGACGGTGCCAAGGTGACGATCGCAAACACGCCCGCGCCGGCTCCGGCGGCGCCCGGCGCCAAGGCGCCACCCGCGGCCAAGGCGCCGCCCCAAGCGGCGGGCAGTTCGTGAGTTCCGGCGTGCGTCGCCGAACCGGTGCGATCCTAAGCAGCGTCCGGCACTAGCTCGACAGCGCCGGCACGACCGTGAATCCTTCGCGCCAATTCATCCTGCGGCCGGTGGCGACCTCGCTGCTGATGGCCGCCATTTTCCTGATCGGCGTCGTCGGCTACTTTCAGCTGCCGGTCTCGGCGCTGCCGCAGGTCGACTACCCGACGATTCAGGTGGTCACTTTTTATCCGGGTGCGAGCCCGGATGTGATCGCCACGACCGTGACCGCGCCGCTCGAGCGGCAGTTCGGCGAGATCCAGGGCCTGAGCCAGATGACCTCGACCAGCTCCGGCGGAACCTCGGTGATCGTGCTGCAGTTCTCGCTGACGCTGAACATCGATGTCGCCGAGCAGGAAGTGCAGGCCGCGATCAATGCATCGCAGAGCCTGCTGCCCGCAACCCTTCCATCTCCGCCGATCTACAGCAAGACCAATCCGGCCGATGCGCCGGTGATGACGCTCGCGTTCACTTCGAATGCGATGCCGCTGTCCAAGGTCGAGGATCTGATCGATACGCGTGTGGCGCCGAAGATCTCGCAGCTGACCGGCGTTGGCCTGGTCACGATCAGCGGCGGCCAGAAGCCCGCGGTGCGCATTCAGGCCAATCCCCAGGCGCTCTCCTCGTATGGCATCAACCTCGAGGATCTGCGTACCGCCCTGAGCCAATCGAGCGTCAATGCTGCCAAAGGCAATTTCGACGGCCCGCGCCAGGACTACCAGATCGATGCCAATGACCAGCTGGTGACCAGCCAGGACTATCGCAAGGTCGTTGTGGCCTACCGCAACGGCGCGCCGGTGATGCTCACGGACGTGGCCGCGATTGTCGATGGCATCGAGAACACCTCGCAGGCGGCCTGGATGAACCAGACGCCGGCGGTGATCCTCAACGTCCAGCGTCAGTCCGGTGCCAACACCATCAGCGTGGTCAAGGGCATCAAGGCCCTGCTGCCGCGGATTCAGAGCAATCTGCCCACCGGCATCCAGATCACAACACTTACCGATCTGACCAGCGGTATCAAATCCTCGGTCTCCGATGTCGAGTTCGAGCTGCTGCTGGCCTGGTTGCTGGTGGTGCTGGTGATCTTCCTGTTCCTGCGCAGCTTCAGCGCCACGATCATCCCGAGCGTCTCTGTGCCGCTGTCGCTGATCGGCACGCTCGCGGTGATGTATCTCTTGGGCTACAGCCTGGATAACCTCTCGCTGATGGCGCTGACGATCGCGACCGGCTTCGTGGTCGATGATGCAATCGTGATGATCGAAAATATCTCGCGCTACATTGAGCAGGGCGAGAAGCCGATGGAAGCCGCGCTCAAAGGCGCGCAGCAAATCGGCTTCACGATCCTGTCGCTGACCGTGGCGCTGATCGCGGTGCTGATCCCGCTGCTGTTCATGGGCGATGTGGTCGGGCGCCTGTTTCGCGAGTTTGCCGTGACACTCGCCGTGACGATTGGCTTCTCGGCTATTGTCTCCCTGACCCTCACGCCAATGATGTGTGCGCGTCTGCTCAAGCACAAGGGCGAAGAGCAGCAGGGCAAGCTCTTCAAGGCCTCCGAGCGCATCTTCAATAACGTTATCGACTTCTACGGCCGAACGCTTAAATTCGTGCTGCGCTATCAGCGCGCCACGCTGCTGGTGGCGCTCGGTACGCTGACCCTGACGGTGCTGCTCTATATCCTGATCCCTAAGGGCTTCTTTCCGGTGCAGGACACCGGCGTCATCCAGGGCATCTCGCAGGCCGCACCCACCGTCAGTCCCGCGGCGATGGCCGAGCGGCAGCAGGCGCTGGCCAAGACCATCCTCGCGGATCCTGCGGTCGAGAGCCTCTCCTCATTCATCGGTGCCGATGGCACCAACACGACGCTCAATAGCGGCCGCTTCTCAATTAACCTGAAACCCATCAGCAAACGCAGTGGTGCCACGAAAGTCATCACGCGTCTAAACAAGGAACTGGCGAAGGTGCAGGGCATCGAGCTCTTTATGGAGCCGGTGCAGAACATCACGGTCGATGACCGAGTCAGCCGCACACAGTACCAGTACACGCTCGAGGACTCGGATCCGGTGGAACTCGCCACCTGGACCAACCGCTTCGTCGGAGAGCTCAAGAAGCTCCCGCAGCTGACAAACGTCGCGACCGACCAGCAGCCAGGCGGTCTGGCCGTGTACCTCACGATCGATCGCATCACGGCCTCGCGGCTGGGGATTTCGCCCTCGACGATCGACAACACGCTCTATGACGCCTTTGGCCAGCGCCAGATCAGCACGATGTACACCCAGGTCAACCAATACCACGTGATCCTCGAGAGCGCGCCGCAGTTCCAGCAGGATCCGGACCAGCTTGGACATATCTACATCCAGGCCAATGCCGCGGCGGGCACCACCGGCGCCGCAGCGGCCGCCTCCTTTGCCTCGATCGGCTCCTCCTCAGCCGGCTCGAATGCCCTCACCGGTTCGGCGCTCTACACCCCGGCGGCCTCGACGCTCACCCCGCCGACGAACGCACTCTCCGCCGCGACCTCGACTGCCACCTCGCCCAAGGGCGCAACCTCGGCCGGCGCCACCAGCTCCACCTACAGCAACGCGGTGCCGCTCAGCACCTTCGCGCACTTCGAGCGCACGACCGAACCGCTGACCATCGCCCATCAGGGCCAGTTCCCAGCCATCACGGTCTCGTTCGACGTGGCGCCCAGCTCCTCGCTCGGCAGTGCAATCAGCGCCATCGACAAGACGGTGAATAACCTGCACCTGCCGGCCAGCATGCTGGTCGGCTTCCAGGGAACCGCGGCTTCGTTCATCAACTCGCTCTCCAACGAGCCGCTGCTGATCCTTGCCGCCCTGATCGCGGTTTACATCGTGCTCGGCATCCTGTACGAGAGTTTCATCCACCCGATCACGATCCTCTCTACGCTCCCCTCGGCGGGCGTCGGTGCGCTGCTGGCGCTGATGCTGTTCGGTCAGGACCTGAACGTCGTGGCGCTGATTGGCATCATCCTGCTGATCGGCATCGTGACCAAGAACGGCATCATGATGGTCGACTTTGCCCTCGATGCCGAACGCAACCAGGGCAAGAACTCGACCGATGCGATCTACGAGGCCTGCCTGCTGCGCTTCCGGCCGATTCTGATGACGACGATGGCCGCGCTGCTTGCGGGACTGCCGCTCGCACTCGGCACCGGCATCGGCTCCGAGCTGCGCCGCCCGCTGGGCATTGCGATGGTCGGCGGTCTGCTGCTGAGCCAGGCGCTGACGCTCTACACCACGCCGGTGATCTACATCTTCTTTGATCGCGTGGCCCACGGCGGCAAGGAAAAGAACAAGGACAAGCCGGAGGGCGCGGGACCGAGCGAACCCAACAAACCGATTGGGCCCGATGCGGGGCCGCAGCCGGCTTCGGCATGAGTATTTCAGCACCCTTCATTGCTCGCCCCGTCGCGACGACGCTGTTTACCGTGGCGATTGTGATTGCCGGCGCCGCCGGCTTCTCCGTGCTGCCGGTCTCGCCACTGCCGCAGGTGGATTTCCCGACGATTTCGGTCAGCGCGAGCTTGCCCGGCGGCAGTGCCGACATCATGGCCTCCTCGGTCGCGACACCCCTCGAGCGCCAGTTCGGGCATATCGCCGGCGTCACCGAGATGACCTCGGCCAGTTCGCTAGGCAGTACCTCGATCACACTGCAGTTTGATTTGAGCCGCAACATCGATGGCGCGGCGCGCGATGTCGAGGCCGCCATCAATGCGGCGCGCTCCTACCTGCCTGCGAACCTGCCCTCGAACCCGACCTACCGCAAGGTCAATCCGGCCGACGCGCCGATCATGATCCTGGGCCTGACCTCCAGTAACTATGGACCCGACCAGCTCTATGACGCCGCCTCGAGCGTCATCCAGCAGCGCCTTTCGCAGATCCCCGGTGTCGGGCAGGTCAATATCGGCGGCGGTGCGCTGCCTGCGGTGCGCGTCGAGGTCAATCCAACGCAGCTGGCCAGCTACGGGCTGACGATGGCGAACCTGCAGGCGGTATTAAGCCAGCAGAACAGCGATTTCCCGCGCGGGCAGATCAAGGACGGTGGGAGGTCGCTCGATATTCTGGCCAACGGGCAGATCTCGCACGCCGCCGACTACCGGCCACTGGTCGTTGGCTACAAGAATGGCGCGGCGATCCGCCTTTCGGATATCGCCGAGGTCAATGACTCGGTGCAGAACCTGCGCACCGCCGGCTACCTCAATGGCGAGCGCGCGGTCACGGTGATCATCTTCCGCCAGCCTGGCGCCAACATCATCACGACCAACGATGCGATTCTGGCCGCGCTACCCTTCGTGCGCGCCTCGCTGCCGTCGGGGATCACCACCACTGTGGTGCTGGATCGGACCACGACGATTCGCGCCTCGGTGCACGATACCGAGCGCACGCTGCTGACCTCGACCTGTCTCGTGATCGCAGTAGTGTTCATATTCCTGCGCAACCTCCGTGTCACTCTGATTCCCAGCGTTGCGATGCCGGCCTCGCTGGTTGGCACCTTTGCCGTGATGCACCTGTTCGGCTACAGCCTCGATAACCTGTCGCTGATGGCATTGACGATTGCCACGGGCTTCGTCGTCGATGATGCGATTGTCGTGATGGAGAACATCACGCGGCACATCGAGGCGGGCATGAAGCCGATGGAGGCTGCTCTCAAAGGCGCCGCTGAAATTGGCTTCACGGTGCTCTCGATCAGTATCTCGCTGGTGGCAGTATTCATCCCGCTGCTGTTCATGGGCGGCATTGTCGGCCGTCTGTTTCGCGAGTTCGCCGTAACGCTCTCGACCGCCATCGTAGTCTCGATGATTGTCTCGCTGACTGCGACGCCGATGATGTGCGCCTACGTGCTCAAACCCGAGGCCGAGCAGAAGCATAACCGCCTCTATGATATGAGCGAGCGGGCCTTTGCGCGGCTCCTGGCCGGCTACCGCTCGAGCCTGCACTGGGTGCTGGCGCATGGGTTGCTGACGATTGGCGTGCTGCTGCTCACGGTCGCGCTCAATGTCGTGCTGATCATTTACATTCCGAAGGGTTTCTTCCCGCAGCAGGACACCGGTGCGATCACTGGCGGCGTGCAGGGCCCGCAGGATTCTTCTTTCCCGGCGATGGATGCCTCGATCAAGCAGATTGTCGGGGTAATCAAGGCTGATCCTGCGGTACAGAATGTCATCGCCTTCACTGGCGGCAACGGTGCCACCAACGCTGGCTTCATCTATATGGCGCTCAAGCCGCTGAATGTGCGCAAGGTGAGCGCGGCCAATGTGATCAATCGCCTGCGGCCCAAGCTCGCGCGCCTGCCAATCGCCTCGACGTTTCTGCAAGCGGCCCAGGACCTGCGTATTGGCGGCCGGCAGAGCAACGCGATGTACCAGTACACGCTGCAGGCTGACAACGTGCAGGACCTGAGCACCTGGGGTCCGACACTGCTGAGGGAGATGAAGCGCCTGCCGGGCTTCCAGGACGTGAACTCCGATCAGCAGAACGGCGGCCTCGATGAACTACTGACCTATGATCGCGTGACGGCAGCGAAGCTCGGCCAGAGCGTGCAGTCGCTCGATGGCGCGCTCTACGGCGCCTTTGGACAGTCGGAAGTCTCGGTGATCTACACGCAGCTGAACTATTACTACGTGGTCCTGGAAGTCGCCCCGGTATTTGCACAGAGTCCGGCTGCGCTCAAGGACATCTATCTGCAATCCCCGGGCGGCGGGAGCGTGCCCTTGAGTGCGATGAGCGTGGCGCACCCGACGACCACGCCGCTTGCGGTCAACCACACCAGCCTGTTCCCCTCGGTCACGACCTCGTTCAACCTCGCGCCCAACGTGTCCCTGAGCGCTGCCATGCAAAGCATCCAGCAGATGCAGAAGCGCCTCGGTACGCCATCGTCGATCCAGGGATTCGCCTCCGGCACGCTGCAGGCCTACCAGCAGTCGCTCTCAACCGAACCGATACTGATCGCGACCGCGCTGCTGTGCGTGTACATCGTGCTCGGCGTGCTCTATGAGAGTCTGGTGCACCCGCTGACCATTATCTCGAGCCTGCCGCCAGCGAGCGTCGGCGCGCTGCTGGCGCTGATGCTCTTCGGGCAGGATCTGAATGTGATCTCCACGATCGGCATTGTGCTGCTGATCGGCATCGTCAAGAAGAATGCCATCATGATGATCGACTTTGCGCTGCAGGCCGAGCGCCACGAGGGCAAGAGCACCGAGGATGCGATCTTCGAGGCCTGCATGCTGCGATTCCGCCCGATCCTGATGACGACGATGGCGGCGCTGTTCGGCGCCCTGCCGCTCGCTCTGGGTACTGGCACCGGCTCGGAGCTGCGTCGGCCGCTTGGCATCGCAATCATCGGGGGGTTGCTGATGAGTCAGCTGCTGACGCTCTTCACGACCCCGGTGGTCTATCTGTACATGGATCGCTTCAGCCAGTGGTGGGCGCGGCGCCACGCAGACGACCAGGAGCCGCGCGAGCTGGCGCTGGGCGAATCCTGAGGCACGCGGAAAAAGGATGAGACCGATGATCCGAACAACCTTGAGCCTGACGCTGACGCTGGCAGTGGGCCTGCTCAGCGCCTGCAACGTGGGGCCTCCTTATAAGAGAGCCTCCGTCGCCGAGCCGCCGGTCTACAAGGAACTCAACCCGCAGGATCAGCCTGCAAGCGCGGGCTGGAAGGTCGCGCAGCCCAGTGATGCACAGCTGCACGGCAAGTGGTGGGAGCTGTTCGGGGACCCGAAGCTCAATGCGCTCGAAGAGCAGGTCAATGTTTCGAACCAGAACATCGCGGCTGCATTTGCGAGCTTCATGCAGGCGCGCGCGATGGTGAAGGAGGCGCAGGCGCAGTACTACCCGACCCTGACGACCGACCCGTCGGTTACACGCAGTCGAAGTTCTGCCAATCTGGCGCCGGGCGGTGCCGGTGGCACGGGCGCGGGCGGGACCACGCAGACGATCTACGACCTGCCCTTCGATGCCAGCTGGACCCCCGACCTGTGGGGGCGCGTGCGCAACACGGTCAAGGGTAATGTGGCCGCAGCGCAGGCGAGTGCCGCGGATCTGGAAAACACGCGCCTGACCGCGCAGGCCGAACTTGCGGTCGATTATTACGAACTTCGCACGCAGGACAAGCTGCAGCAGCTGCTCGATGACACGGTCATCGCCTACCAGCAGGCTCTTGATCTGACCAAGGCGCTGTACGACACCGGCATCGATGCCGACGAAGCGGTAGCGCAGGCCGAGGTGCAGCTTAAGACCGCGCAGGCGCAGGCCACCAACTTAGGTATTGCTCGTGCTCAGTATGAACATGCGATCGCGCTGTTGATTGGCCAGCCAGCCTCGAGCTTCACGCTGCCGGTCGAGCCGCAGGTGGCCACCGTGCCCTCGATTCCGGTCGGTGTGCCCTCGCAGCTGCTGGAGCGGCGCCCAGATATCGCGGCCAATGAGCGGCTGATGGTGCAGGCCAATGCCCAGATCGGTGTGGCCAAGGCCGCCTATTTTCCGACGCTGACCTTGAGCGCGACTGGGGGTTTCGAGAGTTCCTCGATCAGCAACTGGCTGGCGTGGCCCAGCCGTTTCTTCTCGGTCGGTCCGAGCCTTGCAGAGACACTATTCGATGCCGGCCTCCGGAGCGCGACCGTGGCGCAGTACCGGGCCGCCTACGATCAGGCGGTGGCTAATTACCGCCAGACGGTGCTGACAGCGTTCCAGCAGGTCGAGGACAACCTCGCGGCGCTGCGGATTCTCGCGCGTGAGATCGATCAGCAGGATAACGCGGTCAAGGCCGCCGAACGCTATCTGGCAATCGCGACCAGCCGTTACCAGCTGGGGCTCGATCCGTACCTGAACGTGATCACCGCGCAGACCACGTTGCTCTCCAACCAGCAGACCGATGCCCAGCTGCGCATGCAGCAGCTGGTCGACAGCGTGCAGCTGATCGAGGCCCTGGGCGGTGGCTGGGACACCTCGCAGCTGCCCTCGGGTCACTAGCGGGCGCGTCTCGCCCTAGGTCAGGGCGGACTCCGGCGGACCGGTGGCGATGAGCCGCATGTCGATGTGCCGGATGCCATCTTCATCGTAGGCTTCCGAAATCGGCATGAATCCGAACTGGGCGTAGAAGGCGTGCAGGTGAAACTGCGCCGCAATCCGGATCGGTTGGCCAGGAAAGGTGCGCTCGGCATGTGCAATCCCGCGTGCCACGATGTCGCGCCCGACGCCGGTGCCACGCACCGATTGCGCGGTGAGGATGCGTCCGAGCGAGGGCTCGGGGTAGCGCACGCCCGGCGGCAGGCAGCGTAGGTACGCCACCAGTTCGCGCTCGCTGCCATGCCCGGACCAGCCCAGCAGATGCCAGGCAGGCAGATCGAGGCCGTCCAGATCCTGGTACAGGCAACGCTGCTCGAGGATGAACACCTGCTGGCGTTGCTGGATAATCGCGTACAGGTCGGGTTTGGAAAGCGCCCCGTAGGTCGACCACTGCCAGTCGATCATCGCGGGGCCTCGCGCCCGGGCGCACCGGGCGCAGGACTCGTTCCGGTGGCTAGCAAGGTATCGGGTCGCGGATGAATCATCGCGGGGACTCACGGATGGGAAGGTGCTGGTCGCTAGTGTGGCGAGTGCGGCGATTCACGTCCAATGTGCGGTGGGCACGGATCTGGCGCGCCGCGGTAGCGGCACTGCTGCTGCTCGCGGCCTCCGCAGTGCCGGCGGCGAGCCCGCCGCTGGAGATCCGCTCCCCGCAGCAGCAGTTCCAGGAACTGTATGTCGCCGTCGAGGAGGCGCGGCTGTTTGCCGACAGCAAAGCCTTCGCCGATGCCACCCCGATCAGTGCCCCTGAATCGATACTCGCCGCCTACCGTGCCGAGCCACCGGCGAGCCGCGAGGCGCTGCAGGCGTTCGTGGCGGCGCATTTCGCGCTGCCCGCCGACATCAGCGCACCACCAGCCGCGGATGAGGCGCCACCGATCGGTGCGCACATCGATCAGCTGTGGGATCTGCTGACGCGCCATAGCACCGCTGTGCCCGATTACAGCTCGCTGCTGGCGGTGCCGGAACCGTACGTGGTGCCCGGCGGGCGCTTTCGGGAACTCTATTACTGGGATTCCTACTTCACGATGCTCGGACTCGCCCAAAGCGGACGCACGGACCTTGTCGCGGCCATGGTGCGTGACTTTGCGAGCCTGATCGATACTTATGGCCATGTGCCCAACGGCACGCGGACCTATTACCTCAGCCGCTCGCAGCCACCGTTCTTCTTCGAGATGGTGGCGCTGCTCAATCCTGAGGATCCGGTGCAGGCCGATGTCGGCTACCTGCCGGAGCTGAAGCAGGAGTACGCCTTCTGGATGCAGGGCGCGGCTCACCTGAGGGCCGGCGAGGCACGGCGGCGCGTGGTGGCGATGCCCGATGGTACGATCCTGAACCGCTACTGGGATGATCTGGATACGCCGCGCGATGAATCGTTCGCCGAGGATACCGCGCTCGCGCGCAGCAGCGAGCGGCCGGCAGCGGCGCTGTATCGCGACGTGCGCGCCGCGGCCGAGAGCGGCTGGGATTTTGGTTCGCGCTGGCTCGCCGACGCGCATGTACTCGCCAGCATCGAGACCACTGCGATCGTGCCGGTGGACCTGAACAGCCTGCTGTATGGGCTCGAGCGTGCGATTGCCGCCGCCTGCCAGAGGCAGCAGCGGGCGCGCTGCGCCCAGGAATTTGCCCGGCATGCCGAGCTGCGACGTGCCGCGATGAACCGCTTCCTGTGGGATCGGCCGCAGGGCACCTATCTCGATTATCTGTGGCAGGAACGCGTGCGCTCGCCGCGACTCTCGGCGGCGATGTTCTACCCGCTGTTCGTCGGACTGGCCTCGCAACGCCAGGCGCGGCAGGTCGCGAATGCCGCACGGGTGCTGCTGTCACCCGGCGGTCTGGCGACCACGACCGAGACGAGCGGACAGCAGTGGGATGCACCCAACGGCTGGGCGCCGCTGCAGTGGATTGCAATTGCAGGCCTGCGTGCCTACGCGGACTCGACGCTCGCACGCACGCTTGCCTGCCGCTGGCTGGTGACGGTCAATACGTTTTACGCGCGCAGTGGCCGGCTGATCGAGAAGTACGATGTGCTGCTGCCGGGCCAGAGCGGTGGCGGCGGCGAATATCCGTTGCAGGATGGCTTTGGCTGGACCAACGGCGTGATGAAGCAGCTGACGGCGCTATATCCGGCCGAGGCCGCGTATTCGGGCCTCGAACAGTGCCGCTGATCCGCCGCACTGCTGTGCTTGGCGTACAATGGCGCACGCTGCCGGAGATTGCGTGCCGATGGATGCCCTGATACTCGCCCGGATCCAGTTCGCGACGAACATATCGTTCCACATCCTGTTCCCATCGATCACTATTGCGTTGGGCTGGTGGCTGCTGTATTTCCGTGTTCGCTGGCTGCGCACCCGTGATGAGCGCTGGCTGCTGGCCTACCGTTACTGGACCCGCATCTTTGCGCTGACTTTTGCGCTCGGGGTAGTCAGCGGCATTACGATGAGCTTCCAGTTCGGGACCAACTGGCCCGGATTTATGGAGCGCGCCGGCAATGTCGCCGGGCCACTGCTGGGCTACGAAGTGCTGACCGCCTTCTTCCTCGAGGCGACGTTCCTCGGCGTGATGCTGTTCGGGCACGATCGGGTCAGCGAGCGCATGCACCTGATGGCGACCGCGCTGGTCGCCTTTGGCACGACGCTGAGTGCCTTCTGGATCCTGAGCCTCAATTCCTGGATGCACACGCCGGCCGGATACGATCTGACCGGCGGTGAGTTCTTCGTGCGCAGCTGGCTCGAGATGATCTTCAATCCCTCCCTGCCGTATCGCCTGGCGCACATGCTGATCGCCTCGGGCCTGACCGCAAGCTTCCTGATCGCAGGCTCGACCGCGCGGCGCATGCTCAAGGGCACCGCAAGTCCGGCGGCCGCACAGGTGCTGCGTGCGGCGCTGACGGTAACGAGCCTGCTGATCCCGCTGCAGATCTATGTCGGCGATGCCCACGGTCTGAACACCCTCGAGTACCAGCCGCAGAAGATCGCGGCGATGGAGGCGATCTGGCACACCGAGCGCGGCGCGCCACTGGTGCTGTTCGCGTGGCCAGATGAAAAGCAGGGCGTGAACCGCTACGCGATCGAGATTCCGCACGGCGCTGCGCTGATCCTGACGCATCATGCCGATGGCGAGCTGCGCGGTATATCCGAGTTCGCCGATGTCCATCCGCCGGTCGCGCCGCTGTTCTTTGGCTTCCGGATCATGGTCGGCATGGGCCTCGCGATGCTCGCGGTCAGCTGGTTCGGCCTGTGGCGCTTCTGGCGGGCGCAGTGGCGGCCCGAACGTCTGCCGCGCTCGCTACTGCGGGTGCTGCGCCTGATGACCTTCTCGGGCTGGGTCGCGACGCTCGCCGGCTGGTACGTAACCGAGATTGGCCGTCAGCCCTTCATCATCTTCGGTCTGGTGCGCACGGCGGAGGTCGCCTCATCGACCGCGGCCTCGCACATCGCGCTGACGCTCGCCGGTTACCTCGTGCTGTATGCGGGGCTGCTCAGTGCCTACATCGCTGTGCTGTCCTACATGAGTGAGAAGCCGCTCGAGATGAGCGCCGATGGCGCCGCGCTGCGGCCGGAGCAGGTATGAGCGAGGGCAGCTGGATGCCGGTGGTATTCATGGGGCTGATGGGGTTGGCGATGCTGCTGTATGTGATCCTCGATGGCTACGATCTGGGCATCGGCATGCTGATGCACCGCGCCAGTCCCGCGCAGCGCGATGCGATGATCGCCTCGATCGGCCCGTTCTGGGATGCGAATGAAACCTGGCTGGTACTCGGTGTCGGCCTGTTGCTGATAGCGTTCCCCAAAGCGCACGGCATCGTGCTGACCGCACTGTACCTGCCTGTGGCGCTGATGCTGCTCGGACTCACACTGCGCGGCGTCGCCTTTGATTTTCGGGTCAAGGCGCGTGACCATCACAAGCCGCTGTGGAACCGGGCCTTCATTGCCGGCTCCGCGCTGGCCGCGCTCGCCCAAGGCTGGATGCTCGGGCGCTATATCACCGGTTTCGCCCCTGATGCCTACTCGCAGGCCTTTGCACTGGTGATCGCACTGGCGCTGCCCGCAGCCTACGTGCTGATTGGCGCCTGCTGGCTGATCCTGAAGACCGAAGGCAAACTGCAGCAGCTGGCGATCCACTGGGCGCGCATCGCCTGGCCACCCGTGGTCATCGGCATGGGCGTGATCTCGCTGGCGACGCCTTGGGTTAGCCTCGCCGTGCGTCAGCGCTGGTTCACGCTGCCGGATTTCCTCGGCCTGCTGCCGATTCCGCTGCTTACGCTCGGAGCGCTGGCGCTCGCGCGCGTGATGCTCAGCCGCCCACGCGTGCGCTCGGACCTGTGCTGGGTGCCGTTTTTTTCGATCGTCGTGGTGTTCGTGATGGGCGCCATCGGGCTCGCCTTCAGCCTCTATCCGTATGTGGTGATGAACCGGATGACGATCTGGCAGGCGGCCAGCGCACCGAAATCACTGGCTTTCATCCTGGTCGGCGTGGTGATAACGGTCCCCGCAATCCTGGGCTATACCGTGTTTGCCTATCGGGTCTTCTGGGGCAAGGCAAAACCGCTGAGCTACGGCTGAGCCGCGCTCGCCTGTCCCGCTCGAGTCCGCCGCTCGCCTTAGGAGCGGCCCGGCTTCATCAGTTGGGCATCGACTTCCTGCTCGGCCGCCAGCCAGTGCTCGACTTCCGAGCCGCCCTGACGGAGCGAGCGGTAGTAGGCGGCTTCGGCAATCAGCGCGCGACGCCGGCCGGCATCGAGGGGTGCGCTGCGCATCGCAGGACGCGACGCGCTGGTCTGCTCGCGCGTTGCCGCCGCCGCGACCTTCGCTTCGACGACCGGCGCCTTGGCGGGTTTGCGGGCCTTGATTGTTTCCCGTGGCATCGAAGGAACTCCTTGCGGGGAAATGCTAAGAGGACACCCGATCAGTTTTATACCGCGGCGCTGTGCACTTCAAGGCGTACGCGAAGTATTTTCGCTGCGTTTTTTTCGTGCAACAGCTGCACTGCATCGGTGCGTTGCCGCAGCGCGAATTCCTAGCCGGTGACGGCGAGCGCATCCTTGCGCGTGGTCTGCACGCAGCGCTGCAGCAAGTCCTCGGCACTGAGCGCGGGGCTGAACAGAAAGCCTTGCGCGAAGCGGCAGCCGAGCGATTGCAGCACCGCGACCTGGGCCGGCTCCTCGACACCTTCGGCGAGGCTTGCCATGCCTAAGTTCTCGATCAGCGCGACGGTGGCGTGAATGACCGCCAGCACGTCGGGGCTGCTGGTCAGGTCGCGCACGAAGGACTGGTCGATCTTGATCGTGTCGAAGCGATAGTCACGCAGGAACGCGAGCGAAGAAGTGCCCGTGCCAAAATCATCCATCGCGATTTTGACGCCCAGGCGGCGCAGTTGCTGCAGCAGCGCGAAGCAGGCCTCGGGGTTGCGCATGACTTCGCGCTCGGTGATCTCCAGCTGCAGGCAGTGCGGGGGCAAGCCGACTTCTTCGAGCGTCGAGCGTACTTGCTCGTACAGGCGGTGGCCGAGGGCGAGCTCGGCGCGCGAGATGTTGACGCTGACTGTGGCCGGCGCGGCGTGTGCTGCGTGCCGCCGCCAGCCGACCAGCGCCTGGCAGGCTTCACGCAGCACCCACTGGCCGACACTGATGATCAGACCGGATTCCTCGGCAATCGGGATGAACTCGGCCGGCGAGACGCTGCCCAGCGTCGGATGGTTCCAGCGTAGCAGCGCCTCGGCCGAGACCATGCGCCCGCTGGCCAGCTCCATGATCGGCTGGTAGTGCAGCGTCAGCTCATCGCTGCCGATCGCACGGCGCAGGCTGGTCTCGATCGCCACGTGCCGCGCCAGGCGCGTGTGCATCGCCTCGCTGAAGACAATCGAGCAGCCGCGACCGGAACGCTTGGCCTCGTACATCGCCACATCGGCATTGCGCACGATGTCTTCGGCACTCACCGGGCAGGAATCACTGGTGATGATGCCGATGCTCGCGGTCGAGTGCAGCTCGCTGCCGACAATGCGATAGGCCGGCGCCAGCACGCCCAGCAGCCGCTCGGCGATCTGGCTGGCATCAGCCGGGGCCTTCAGGTCATTGATCAGGATCAGGAACTCATCGCCACCGAAGCGGCTGACCAGGCTCCCGGCCGGATCCGTGCCGAGCGTATCGGTAGCCCGCAGCGCACTGCGCAGTCGCAAGGCGATCTGGCGCAGCAGCTCGTCGCCGGCCTGGTGCCCGAGCGTGTCGTTGATCAGTTTGAAGCGATCGCAGTCGAGGAACAGCACCGCGAAGCAGCTTTGCGCGCCGGCACGTACGCGCTGGATGGCCTCATCGAGGCGGCGCATGAACAGCATACGGTTGGCGAGGCCGGTCAGTTTGTCGCGCTGCGCGGCATCGGCGAGCTCCGATTCCATCGCCTTGCGCTGCGAGATGTCCTGCACGATCGACCAGACCAGCTCCCGGCCATTGGCATCGCGCAGCCGGATGCCCGAGAGCAGCACCGGGTAGGTGCTGCCATCCTTGCGTCGGTACTCCTTCTCGAACGGCCCGTAACGAGCGCTGCGCTCAAGGGTTTCGAGCTGCAGGGCTTCGCCACCGAGATAGCGGTCCGGGGTCAGGTCCCAGAAGCTCATGCCGAGCAGTTCCTCGCGGGTGTAGCCGGTCGGCGCGAGCAGCGCGTCGTTGACCTGCAGATAGCGGCCGGTCTGCATGTCAGTCAGTGATATGCCAACCGGCGACAGATCGAACAGCGAGCGGAAGCGGATCTCGCCTTCCTTGAGCGACAGTTCGGTGAGCTTGCGGGCCGAGACATCGACATGGATGCCGCCCATGCGCAGCGGCTGGCCGTCATCAGCCCACTCGAGCACCTTGCCGCGCGCCAGAATCCAGATCCAGCTGCCATCGATGTGCTGCATCCGCAGCTCATGCACGAACACGCTGCCGCGCACGACCTTGCAGGACTGGAAGGCCTGCTCCACTTCGGGCAGGTCCTCCGGATGTACCAGCGTCTGCCACTTCTGCCGCGTGATGGGCGCCAGATCCTCGGGGCGGTAGCCAAGCATCGCCGCCCAACGCCGGTTGACCTGTGTAATGCCGCTGGTGAAGTCGCACTCCCAGGTGCCGACATCGGTCGCCTCAACGACGGCGCTCAGGCGCCGCCGTTCGGCGGCCAGCTGATCGGCCGCGCGCTCCGAGGCGCCGGCGGCATCGAGCGCGGCGCGTGCGTCGGCGAGGCCGCGCCGTCGTATGCGATAAAAGAGTACGCCCAGCAGCGCAATCAGCAGCCCGGCGGGTGCCAGGCCCCACAGCGCCCAGGCGCGGGCGACCTTGATCCGCGCGATGTAGACGCGCGCATCCACATCGACCCCGAGGATGCCGAATTGGGCCCCGTGGGTATCGATCAGCGGTGCCCATCCGGTCAGGAACTCACCCCAGGGATCTGAATAGCCCTGATCGGTCGCGGCGGCGGTGCCGGGATGGCCGGGCGTGCCCAGTGCCTGCAACATCGCCGGATCGCGCTCGGCATACGCTTCCCAGAGTTCGGCCTGATCGTTCAGGCCACTGCTGATCCGGGCGCCCGGATCGGCGGCATCGAGCACGAAGCGCACCAGGGGACCGTCCTGGACCATGGTGTAGATGTAGTGGACGTCGGGCACCGAGCGGCGCATGCGTCGCAATGGTTCGACCGCGCGCAGATAGTCGGGTCCGTTGCGCTGCTCGGGACGACGCAGGGAGTCGTGCAGGGCCGGATCGATCTGCGAGGCCGCGGTCACGGCCAGGCCGATCAGCATGTGGCGGTAGTTCTCGCGGATCGCGGCCGTGGAGGACAGCCACAGGCCGAGGATACCGGTGGCTACGACCAGCAGCGCCGCGACCGAAATGCTCACCGACTCCCACAACGCACGACGATGATGCTGCGCATTAAGCGCGGCACGCTGCATAGCGATGTCGTCCGGAAGGGGCCCCTCGCTCATCAGTACACTGTCCTCAGCCGTGGTGAGACCAGTTTGCGGGGCCTCAGGGTCCGGGTATCGGCCGATGGCGCCGGGGCTTGGTGGTCCGCCGGCGGTGGATGCCCCAAGCTGTGATGCGCATCACAAGGCGCCAGCCCCAGCTCGACCAGCTAGAGTGCGACAGATGAGCAAACCCACTTCCGTAGTGCCGATCGATCGGGCGCAGATCCTGCAGGCGGCCGCCACTGCCGGCGTGCTTGGGAGCGCGGCTGCTTACGGGCCACGGGTGATGGCGGCGTTGTGCGACCCTGCGATCAGCACGGGCGCAGTCGCCGCGCTGATCGAGCAGGAGCCGGCGATGATGGCGCGCGTACTGCGCGTTGCGAATTCCCCCTACTACGGCCAGTCGCGCGCTATCCGCACGCTCGAGCGCGCGCTGCAGCTGCTGGGGCTCGATGCCGTGCGCGGTATCGCCGCCGCCACCTGCCTTGATCGGAGTGTGGCGCGGGAAAACACCCAGGCGCCGATCGATCCCCGCACACTAACGCTGCACAGCCTGGCGACCGCGGCGGCGGCCGAGGCGCTGGCGCGCCGTGCGCAGCCGCAGCTGGCACCCGAGGCCTTCATTGCCTCGCTGCTGCATAACCTCGGGATCCCGGTGCAGTTGCAGTTCGACCGCGCGGGCGTGGATGCAATGCTGGTTGCGCGTGCTGCCAATGATCGGCGCGATCTGGTGACGCTTGAGACTGAGTGCACGCGCATCGGCCATGCTGAATGCATGGCGGTGGTGTATGAGTCCTGGCAGTTGCCCGAATCGCTGGTCGCAGCGACGCGCTATCACCACCGGCCACTCGCAGCACCGGCCGCGTATCAGCCGCTGGCGGCGTTCGTTTGTCTGGGAGGCGTGCTGGCTCTTGACGCCGGCTACACCTACAGCCTTGAGCCCGCGGCGGTGGCGCCAGCGCCGGAAGTGATGCAGCTGCTCGAGCTTGAACCCTCAGATCTCGCTACCGTGCGCGAGGCACTGCCCAGACGGGTCACGGCGCTGATCGAAGCCTTGCTCAGCTGACAAAAAGCTGGCGCTGAAGCCTCGCATCGTTCAGGTCTTGAGGTTGCCGGCCGCGGCATTGATCGCGCGGGCACCGAGGATCGGCGCAGGGGCACCATGGCGCGTCACGTTGAGCATCGCCTGCCCAATGACCTCGGTGGTCAGCACCTGGTTGGGAAAAAGCTTACGCAGCAATGGCATGACCGGTGCGAGGATCGCATAGGTGACGCGGTAGGCGCGGGTGCGCGAGCGCGCACCATGCAGCGGCTGGATGAATCCGGGCCGGAAGCAGTACACCGCCTTGAAGGGCAGCGCGCGCAGCGCATTCTCGGTACGGCCCTTGACGCGGGCCCACATGACCTTGCCCTTCTCCGTGGCATCGGTGCCCTGACCGGAGACAAAGATGAAGGTCATCTGCGGGTTCAGTCGCGCCAGCGTCTGACCAGCGGCGAGCGCGATGTCATACGTGATGCGCGTGTATTGGGCCTCGTCGAGACCGGCTGAGGAAATGCCCAGACAGAAGTAGCAGGCATCGAGGCCGGACAGCGCCGGTTCGAGCGCGCGATAGTCGAGCAGGTCGGCGTGCACGCACTCCCGCAGATTCGCGGCGCTGGCACCGCTGGCTGTGCGCACGATCGCCACCACCTGCTCGACATCGGGCGCACGCAGGCACTCCCGCAGCACGCCCTGGCCGAGCATGCCACTGGCGCCAAAGATCACGACCCGCATCGGTGCACCTCGGTAAAAGACGTAGCGTGGGCAAGGATACTCCACGCGCCGCTGCGCCAGCTCACTGCGCGGGCGTCCGGCGCGACCAGTAAAAGTAGAACGGCAGGCCGGCGATGATGATGACAACGCCCTGCATCGCCTGGTGCGGCGTGGCCACGAAGGCGTTGAGAATCAAGGCTGCGGTCACGATAAGAAAAATCAGCGATAGCGTGGGCTGGCCTGGGGCACGGAACGGCCGCTCGGTCGCCGGCTCGATGCGCCGCAGCCGCAACATGGCCGCCACGGTCAGACCGTAGAACAGCCATTCCGCAAAAATCAGTGAATCGGTCAGCGTGTCGTAGGTGCCGCTGAGCGCCAGCAGGCTCGCCCAGCCGCACTGCGCGAGGATCGAGCGCACCGGCACATGACTGCGCTCGCTCAACTTGCCCAGCGCCCGGAAAAACAGGCCGCCGCGGGCCATCGCGAACGGGACGCGCGAGTTGGCGAAGGTGCTAGCATAGAGCGCACCGAAGGAGCAGACCGCCAGTGCCGCTGCCGTGCAGGCCACCGCCAGCGGCCCGAGGAAGCGGCGCATCACCTCGGTTGCAACCGCCGAATGCGCCGCGACGCTCGCGATCTGGGTCGGCGTGAGCACATAGAAGTAGGCGGCATTGACGAACAGGTACAGGGTCGCCACCAGCAGTGTGCTGATAATGAAGGCGCGCGGCACGTTGCGCTTCGGGTCCTTGAGCTCGCCGATCAGCGGTGCCACATTGTTCCAACCATCGTAAGCCCACAGCGCCCCGAGCATCGCGGCACCGAACCCCGCAATGCCGCCGCGGGCGCTGGCTGCAACATCCTCGCAGGTGCCGCCGGCGGCGCTCTCGGCCAGATGCGTGAAACTGCCACGCGCCAATGCAAATCCGGCGACTCCGATCAGCAGCACGATCAGCACTTTGATCCAGAACAGCACTACGGCGACGCGCCCGCCACCGGCGACCGATACGCAATTGATCAGCGCCACGACCCACAGCACGACCAGCGCCAGCACCGTGAGGCCACTGAGTGCAAGCGGATGTCCGAGCGCGGAGAAGCCTGCGTGCCACTGTGCGAGTGCGCCGCCGCTGAGCACATTGATGAAGATCGCAAAGCCCACCGCGAGTGCCGCCTGGGCTCCCGCGGTGCCGAGCAGTACGAAGGTCCAGCCATAGAGGAAGCCAAACAGGCGGCCGAAGGCGCGGCGCAGGTACAGGTAAGAGCCGCCGGCCTCGGGCATCATCGCCGCGAGCTCCGCGTAGGCAAAGCTGCCGGCCAGTGTCAGCAACCCGGCTGCGAGCCACACCAGCAGCACACTGCTTGCGCCGCCGACGTTGCAGGTCATGACCCGGGCCTTGAGGAACACGCCAGTGCCAACCATGTCGCCAACGTTGATGGCGATCGCGCCGGTCAGCGTCAGACCGCGGATCAGCTCCGGGCGCGAGTTCAATGCAATAGGTCAGGCAGGCGCTGCATCACTCTTTATAGTTTGAACCGCCGCATGCTTCAACCGCCGGTGGTGTCGCCTCGGCATTTGAGGATCCGCGTAAAGCTTCGCACTTCAGCGCGGGTCGCTGCAGCGGATTGCACAGCAGGGTAACTGGGTAGCCCATCAGTGCCGGGTCGGCGAGCCGCGCCGAGAGCTGCGCCACAGAGGCCGCGATACTTTGCGCGCGCAGCCGCGAGGCTTCACGCGACATGGGTCAATGCTCCGCGCTGTTCACTGGCCAGGCCACGCGCCATCGCGCCGCGATACCAGTCGAGGAACTGGCGCACGCCGCCCTCATGTTCTGGTGAGAACGGCCCGGGCTCGTAGGCCGGCGAACTCACGCCGCGCTGGTTCTCCTCGACAATACGCTGATCCTGCGCGTTGGTGGCCTGCCAGACCGCGGTCAGTTCGCCCAGGTCATAGTCCTCGCCCTCGATCGCATCGCGATGAACCAGCCACTTGGTGGTAAGTTCGGTCTCGGTCGGGCTGATTGGCAGCACGCGGAAGGAGACTGCGTGATCGGCGAGCACGTGGTTCCAGGTGCTGGGGTAGTGGAAGCACAGCAGCGCGCCAAAATCGCTGGTTGGCAGGCTCGGGCACAGTGGCCGACGCACGGCCGGGTGGCCCGAGAGCGTGTAGCTCAGGGCTTCGCTTGCCAGCGGCACGCGCGTGGTGCGGCACTGGCCATTATCGGAGAGGCGCAAGCTGCTCGGCAATCCGAGCGCCTCGAGCCGCCGCCAGTGCTCGGCCAGTACCGGATCATCCGTGGCGCCCTGCACGCCGGTGACACTCGGGGCATCCGAGAAGCTGCGGCACAGCTCCGGGTGGTTGGGCCGGCAGTGATAACATTCGCGATTGTTCTCCCACACCATTTTCCAGTTGCCGCGCTCGATGATCGTGGTCTCGAAGGCGACCTTCGCTTCCTCGAGCCGGTGCGGGGCGAAGGCCGGACCGATCAGATTGCGAAACGGCGTGAAATCCGGAGCCTGCTCGGCGACGCACACGAACAGGTAGCCAGCGATGTTTTCGCAGTGCACGGGCTTGAGCCCCAAGCGGGTGCGGTCGATGCCGGGCGGCATCTGGCGCGCGGAAATCAGATGGCCATCGAGTCCGTAGGACCACTGGTGATAGGGGCACACGAGGCGCGGGGCCGAGCCGCGCGCGGCGGTGCAGACGCGCGAACCGCGGTGACGGCATGCATTGTGGAAGGCGCGGATCTGCTGCTCGGCATCGCGCACCAGCAGGATCGGATAGGCGCCGATCTGCACCGTGATGAAGGCGCCGGCCTTGGGCAGCTCGCAGCTGTGGCCAACGAACAGCCAGTCGCGATAATGGATCGCCTGCAGTTCCAGATCGAACAGCGCCGGATCGCCATAGAATTCGCGGGCCAGGCCGAAGCCGGCTTCGGAGGCCTCCAACCGATCTAGCCAGGGACGGGACGCGTGCATAGTGCTCTCCTGTAAATACGCGGCATGACCGACGCAGCGCGGAGGACAATTCAGCGTGCAGATCAGGCGCGCAGCGGACGCTGCGCAGCCTCTGGAGGATCCGCCACTGATCGCCCACCGCGATCTGTCGGGCTCAAGGCCTCAGGCTGGTTTCCGGACTCTGGAGTGATCCGGAATTTCCCTCCGGATCGACACGGCACCTTCCCGGATTGACATCCAATCCAGTGGCTTACGCCGCGCTCAACACTCCACTACCGTTGCAGGGGCAGCGTCGGCTTCACACCGACTTCCCAATTCTCCGGCCCCATCGAAAAGGGGCCAGCACCTGAAGCGAAATCTAGCGTAGGGATTTTTTCATCCGGGCGCAATTGAAAAAAACTTACGCGAGTCGTGCGCGGATCAGCACACGGCGCGTTCGGAATAGCCGCAAGAAATTCAGCTGCGCGCAGCCGCGGTGGCGGTCGGCGCAATCCCAGCGGGACGACCCGTGTGCCGCAGTGAGAGGATCGCCACCGCCGCGATCAGGCAGGCGAAGCCTGCAGCGTAGATTGCCGGACTGTAGGTGAGCAGCAACGTGCGCGTGAGGCCCGCACCATAGGCGGCGGCCGCACCCCCAAGCTGGTGGCCGGCGAAGATCCAGCCGAAGATCATCGCTGAGCGCGTCTTGTCGAAGGCGGCGCTGGTCAGCTTGACCGTTGGTGGCACGGTCGCTACCCAGTCGAGGCCATAGAAAATCGCGAACAGCGACAGTCCGTAGAGGGTGAAGTCGGAGTGGGGGAGCCACAGCAGCGAAAGGCCGCGCAGGCCGTAGTACCAGAACAGGAGCTTGCGGTTATCGAAGCGGTCCGATAACCAGCCCGAGGCAATCGTACCGAAGAAATCAAAAAAGCCGATCATCGTCAGTACCGTGGCTGCCGGTATGGCGGCCATGCCATAGTCGCCGCACAGTGAGACCAGATGCGTCTGGATCAGTCCGCTGGTACTCAGGCCGCACACAAAGAAGGTGCCGAGCAGCACCCAGAACGTGGCACTTCCCGACACGCTTCTGAGGACCCGCAGCGGTTCGCCAAATCCCGGCCGCCACGGTCGCGCGCTGCCCTCCGGCGTGCGCGGGTCGGCGCCGTAGGGACGCAAACCCAGATCCTGTGGGCGATCGCGCAACAGCAGGAATGCGATCAGCGCCACCGAGAGACAGCCAATGACGACAGGCATAACGGCCACGCGCCAGCCGTGATGCACGATCAGCGCGGCTACCGGCCGCAGAAAGAGCAGCTGGCCGGTGGCGGAACTGGCCGTGAGCATGCCGAGTACCAGACCGCGCCGCTGTTCGAACCAGCGGTTCGCGACCGTCGCACCCAGGACCAGCGCGATCAGCCCGGAGCCAGCACCGAGTGACACGCCCCAGAGCGCAAACAGTTGCCACAGCGCGCCCATCTGCGTCGCCAGCAGCAGGCCGAGTGCAATCAGCAGCAGCGCGCAGCAGACGACGCGGCGCAGCCCGAAGCGCTCGATCAGGATCGCGGCGAACGGACCGAGCAGCCCATAGAGCATGAAGCGCACGGCGAGTGCTGAGGAAATCTGGCTGGTGCTCCAGCCAAACTCATGACTCAGGGGTCGCATGAACACCCCCGGCAGGCCAAGTGCCGCGGCGGAGATCAGCATCGTCAGGAACACGATCGCCATCACGATCCAGGCATAGTGGATCCCGTGGCGTGCGCACCAACGCGCGAGCGGTGCGGCCAGCATCTCAGGTACTCACGCGGCGCGCGCTGACGCGTCCGCCGCGGCTCTTTGCCGGCAGCAGCTGATCGTGAGCCGCGGCGAGGCATTCGTCCGAGAGTGAATGGCCGGCCGTGGCGCGCGAGAGCAGCAGCGCACCCAGTAGCAGCGAGAATTCGGCCAGGGCCGTACGGCGCGCGCTTGCGGCATCTTCGCCGGGCTCGAGCGCGCTGAGAATACTGAGCAGCGCCTCGGTGCCTTCCAGATACGCCTCGCGCACTGGCGCCTCGGGACTCTGGCGCGCGACGTCGGCCGCGAGCGCGGTCGCCGGGCAGGAGCTCCCAGGGCTGTTGCGCGAAGGCTTGGAAAGGTAGGCTTCGATCAGTGCGGCGCGCGCGCTTGTCGCATCCGCGGCACTGGCGACGCGCCGGTTCCAGCGCTGCACGGATTGATCAAAGGCACTGCGGCAGGCGGTCGCGGCGAGCGCCTCCTTCGATTCAAAATGTCCATAGAAGCCGCCGTGCGTCAGGCCGGCCGATGCCATCAGGTCGGCGACACTCAGGCCATCGATACCGCGTTCGCGGATCAGGCGCGCTGCAGCCTCGGTGATCGTGGCGCGATTGGTATCAGTCTGCTGGCGGGAAACACGGGGCATGCGCTGCACCTGGTCTGGAAAGCGAGAGTACGTGGATGATAGCGGCCATTCAAAATAGATGTCAATCATCATAAATAGAAGTACGCGCAAACGCGGGTGTCTAGGTATCCTAGGAGAGTCTCATCGCCGTCCTGACCGTTGGGGGTTCAGCGCGTGCATCACAAAGGGAACAGAGTTCACCTGGCAAGCGGCCTGTGCGCCGGGATTGCGCTGCTGCTGGCGGCCTCGCTGCCGCTGCGCAGCGCCGTGTATCAGTGCAAGGCGCCGGATGGCAGCACGGTGTTTTCGGATTCGCCGTGCGGTGCGGATGCCAAGGAGATCATCGTTCGACCTCAACCGCCCATGTCGGGCACGCCTCCAGCGGCGAAGCGTTCAACGGCGAACCGCAGCAAGAGCAGCACTAGCAGTACTGCACAGACGGCGCTTAATGCGACGCGCGATGCCGAGGCGCTCAAGTGTCAGGCGCGCGAGTTTGGCGCCTGGTACCAGGCACAGAACCCGAAGCCCACGCGCGAACAGAGTGATCTGAAAATGAATCAGATTGTCGACGCCTGCTGGCTCTCGACGCATCTGCTGACCGCCCAGGAGAACGTCGCCGTGAATCCCGACATCAAGACGGTGATTCACAATGCGCCGCAGCCAATCGTCGGAGGCGCCGCGATGGCCAGTGCGCCGGCGGGTGCCGGGAGCCCACTGCAGGTTTCACGCTCACGGCAACCTGAGGAGGCCGCGCGCTGGAGTAGCTACTATTCGTGCCGGAGCAACGCCTACCAGGACTGGAGTAACGCGTTGGGCCATGCGCCGGAAGATGCCGAAGCACGTGAAGCGCGGGCGCAGACCGATAACCAGTGCCGTGCGCAGTTCAATATTCCAAACGGTGCCGCCGCCATCATTACCGACTGAGCGCTCCTGGGGAGCGCCCCAAGCTTGACCCGCGCCGGAGCTTTGGTCTGGATGCTCGGTTTACCGTTAGCTACGTTGGCACACGCCGCAGAAACAACCTGGGCCAGAAATCCTGGGCGTCCCAGACGCTGAGGCTGACAGTGCTTACTGCTGGAACCCCACCCAGCCAGTCCCGGCGATTGGCTCCTTAGCGACCCCCGCGCTCTCGGAACCTTGTAGCGAAAGATAAGATTAGATAGGATCTATTACTAGATCTTCGTTAAACAACTAGTTACCTAGCTGTCTGGGGCGCCATGAGCACCGTCACGATCTCATTGCCCGAGTCCCTCAAAGCGTTTGTCGAGCAGCAAGTTGCGAGCCAGGGATATGGGAACGTCAGTGAGTATTTCCGTTCGCTGCTGCGCGAGGCACAGGCAGGCGATGCCGCTCAGAGGCTCGATGCACAGCTGTTTGCCGGGCTCGGTGTGGACGCGCGTCCGACGGACGCGACGTTCTGGACCCGGTTGCGCATCGAAGCGCGGCGATTGATTGCCGGCGACTCCTCGCCGGCTTCGATCCTCTGGCCGGCGGCCCTCGCGCGTCACCGCGCGGCCATCGAAGCGCTGTGCCGAACGCATGCGGTGCGGGAGCTGGCACTGGTGGGTGCCTCGTCGCGGGTCGGGCCGGGGCCGATTAACCAGCCACTGGAATTGGCCGTGCACATGGGTGCCCTGGTCGGCGAGGCGCTTGCCCCGGCCTATACGAAATTCAGCGATGCGCTGGCCAGGCTGCTCGAGTCTCCGATCGACCTGATCGAAATCGGATCGATGGGGCCGACACGTCTGAGGCGGCTACTCGAGCAAACCCAGCGCGTGCTCTACAGGGCGGCCATCGGCAGTTAGGGTGTCGGCGCCGGCGTGTCGGTGCCGCGACGCGGACCACACCAGTGGTGCGACTGCATCATGTCGCGAAAGCGCTCGCGATCTTCCGGGCTCATCTGCTCCCAGCGCTGGTGCATGCGATGGCGCCAGCCCCAGTGGCCGTGATGTCCGCGCAGGCCACCGAAGAGCACGCGGCACAACACCAGCAGTGCCAGACCTTGCGCAAAGCTGATGGCGTGGAATCCCGTGATCGACGGAATCAGCCAGTTCCACAGCGTCGTCACGAGGTAGGCCAGCGCCAGCGCCGCGAGCACCACGAACACCAGGATCTTCAATCCCTTCAATACCCAGAAGCGTCTCATGTTCCTAATCCTTCAGTTAAATTCAGATTCAATGGCCTTAAGCCGCGTGCGCAGGAATCGCACGGCATCATGTTTTCGCCCCAGCAGCGTGTTGAGGCCGACCCCGGAGGTCGCAGCGAGCTCGCGAAAACTGCGGCCATGCAGTTCATGCGCGATGAACACCTCGCGTTGCGCGGGCGGCAACTCCTCGACCGCGGCGATGAGCTCATCGGCCAGCACGCCGCGCAAATAGCTGGATTCTGGACCTGAGGCTTCCGGCGCCAGTAGCGAGTCCAGAATCGTCGCTGGCTCATCCAGTGACTCGGTATCGGGCAGCGGATCGGCGCTCACCAGCATCGCGCGCGAGCGGCTGCGAAATCGATCAATGATGCGGTTACGTGCCACACGCATCAGCCAGGCGGTCAGATGCTCGATCGGCTCCATCAGCCGGTAGGCAGTGACCAGTTCGAGAAAGGTCTCCTGCACGATGTCATCGACTTCGCTCCAATCCCCTAACTGCCGGCGCACAAAGGCCTGCAGTCGCGGCTTCTGCGCCGCGACTGCGGCGCTGATACGTGCGTTGTCCTCTTTGCTGCGTGCCGGCAATGGCAGGGCCTGGTCCATATCAGCGAAGACGCTCCGGTTCAGGATTTATTGGCCGCACCGCCGGGACGCTGGCCAGCCAGGTATTCAGGTGTCCTCCGGCGAGGCCCCCTCAGCGCTAGATTGGGCGCCGGAGCCGCAATTGCAACCGCCGCCGGCCAAAATTGCTCCGCGGCGGGCCTGCGCAGCGCAGCGCGTTATTGGTTAATTCTCGAACGGCTTGAGTTCCGGGTCGGTCTCCGGCTGGGCCGGAAGCCCGGTAATCCCAGGCAGCTCGCCCATCATGGTCATGCCATCCTTGCGCACTACTTTGCCGGCATGGTCCTTGTAGAAGATGCCCGGGGTGCCCTGGATGTTGGCATCCTTCATCAGTTGTAGGTTCGCCTCGAGCTCAGTGCGCTCCTCCGGCGTCGGCTTGATGCCGACAATGCCACCGCTCTCGGCTTTTTCATCGAAGGTTTGTTGCGATTGCTCGAACGCTGCGCTGCCACCCCTGAGGAGCGCCACCGCCTTGTCTTCGGAATCCTCGTGCAGGCTGTGCCTTGTCGAGCTGCGACCACAAGGCGCTCAGGTCCGGTTGCGGCACGTATTGGGCGCTGTATTGCTCCGAGAGCAAATCGCCATTGCTGGCGTAGAGCGCACCGGCGATCAGCGTGCGGCCATCGGCAGTGGAGTAGAGCACCCGATATTCGCCATCCGGATCCTTGAGCACCCAGCCGGTCAGGCCGGAGACGGCCTTGAAGCTACGGACAATGTGAAAACCGTGCTGTAGCGGATAGCGCAGCGCCGGCGGCGCGCTGGCCGAAGTCGCAGGCGCCGTGTCGGCCACCGGTGCCTGCGCATCGGCCGAAAGTGCCAGGAGCACGGAGCAGCCGGCGATAAGCAGCTTGAATTTCACTGTGGGATGCCTCGAGGGAAGATTAAACGATCAGGTGCAGGGCAGCATTTCGCGGAAAACGCGGGGCCGCCGCTGATGCAAGCCTTGCAAGAATGCGCAAGTTTAGCACCAAGTGGCCCCCCGGCCGGACCCGGCCGTAGACTACGGGCGTTGACCCATTTGGCGGGCAAACCAGAGCTGTGCGAGGGAGCGGCCGATGGAACCGGAACACGATCAGATCGAACAGAACATCCGTGCCGTGTCGGAGTTCTATTCGAACGAGTCACAGAAGATCAGTGCCTCGCAGCGCATGCTCGAGCGCGCCAGTCACCGGGTCGGACAGCCACTTTTCCTCGCGCTGATCCTGGTGTTTGTGGCGCTGTGGATTGGTGCCAACACGACGTTGCATGAGCTCGGGCGCTCCCAGTTTGATCCGGCGCCCTACTCGATGCTGCAGTTCATTGTCAGTCTGTGCGCACTGCTGACGACGATTGCGGTGTTAAGCCGCCAGAACCGTCTGGCCCGGCTGTCGGAAAAACGCGCCCATCTGGATCTGAAGGTCACGATGTTAACCGAGCAGAAGACTGCGAAGCTGATAGATCTGCTCGAGGAACTGAGGCGTGATCTGCCGAACGTCAAGAACCGTCATGATCCGGAAGCCGCCGCGCTCAAGACTGCGATGAATCCCGACGGCGTGCGCGCGGCACTCGATCAGGGACACACGCCGGAAGGACCCTAGAGTCTTAAGGCGGTACGCAATGCTCCTGACAGGCCATTAGGCTGGAGAGCCCGTCGGGGATCCAGCCTCTTGGCTCCACCGTGCGTCGCTGTCATCGACTAGAGTGTCGACGGGCCAGCGAGCCGTGTGACAATGCTGGGCTGCCGCTGGCTGATCTGCTTGAGCGCGTCGCTCACGGCCTTCTGATAGCAGAGCTGCTGCGCGGGAGCGTAGCCGTTGACGCTGCATACATCGTGGGCCGCGACGCGGATGCGATGGATCAGGATCTTGGTATCCGAGCGGCGGCTAAGATCAAGATCGCCGAACTTCACGGTCTCGCTCGAGCTCTGGCCCGGCGCTGAGTTTGTGGTTGCATTGGCCAGTGCGGGGATCAGTGCAGCGGCCGCGAGCAGTGCGACGGCAACGCCGGCGCGAGTGGTAGTGGAACGATTCATAAAGCCTCCTGGGTTCAGTGTTCAGTGTTGGCAGCACCGATGTTGTTGCGTGCTGTCTTGACTCTAATACCCGGCAGCGTGCAGATAAGTTTCAGACATTCCGCACATTGATCGCGCGCGCGGCGCCGCGGCGGCAATTCCAAGCACCAAAAAATCTCCAGGTGACAGCTGCATTTCATTGCCACTTGACATGCAACCAAATGGTTGCATAATATCCGCATGAGTGATGACCGGGTGTTTCGGGCGCTAGCTGACGGCAGTCGGCGCCAGCTGCTCGATCGACTGCATCGCCGCAATGCCCAGACGCTGGGTGATCTGTGCCGGGGCATCGACATGTCGCGACAGGCAGTGACCAAGCACCTGGCAATACTGGAGCAGGCGAACCTGGTGTCGACGCAACGTCAGGGCCGCGAGAAGCTGCACTTCATCAATCCCGTGCCGATCAACGCGATCGCGGAGCGGTGGATCGGAAAATTTGAGCGGCCGCAGCTGCGGGCGCTGTCAGACCTGAAGGACATGCTGGAAGGAGAAGATCATGAGTGAAGGCGATACAAGCAAATTTGTCTATGTCACTTACATCCGTACTACGCCGGAAAAACTGTGGCAGGCGCTGACGCAGGCGGACATCACCAAGAAATACTGGCTGGGCGCAAAGGTCGAGTGCGACTTCAAGGTCGGCTCCCCATGGAAGCTGGTATTCGATGATGGCCGGCTGGCCGACAGCGGCGAAATCCTTGAGAGCGAGCCGCCGCGTCGTCTCGTGATCAAGTGGCTGAATCAGTGGAGCCCGGAGATCAACGCCGAAGGTTACTCCCGCTGCACGATGACACTCGAGCCGGCCAACGACACGGTCAAGCTTACCGTCGAACACGCCATCGACAAGCCCAAAGCGAAATTGATTGATGCGGTATCGGGCGGCTGGCCAAGGATACTCTCAAATCTCAAGTCACTGCTCGAGACTGGCACGCTGTTGTTCGGACCAAAGAACAGCAAGAGCTGAGGCGCTCAGGTCTCAGGCCGCTAGCATCCGCTCTGCTGCCTGCCACAGTGCCGTGTTGATCCGCACTTCCTCGCGGATATTGCGGATCCGACGTGTCGTCACGAGGCGCTTGGTGGCGCTGTGGTAGTGGATGCCGCCGGCAAGGGCTGCCTCCTGGCAGCGGTTCAGCGTGTGCCACAGGGTCGGATGGTCATCGGCCGGCCGGCGCGGTTCCAGCAGTCGCGCCGGCGGGAAGGGTGGCAGCGTGTCGCTGCGAGCCCAGCGCAGGTGGTAGGCGGTGTGCGCCAGCGCCAGCTGTTCAGCCGGATCGAGCAACCGCTCGGCCATGGCCTGGACGCGTGAGCGCAACCGCCCAAACTGGGCGCAGACCTCGATTGCACCGGCAACGACATCGGCAATCACACTCGAACGGTGCGGGATGCGGATCACTGCGAAGTCCCCCAGTCGGCACAGCAGCCCATTGGCGCACAGTGGCCGGTACAACCCGGCAAGCAGCTGGTAGGCGCTGGTGCCGTCATGTGCGTTGACCAGACAGATCTCAGGTATGCAATCGAGCAGCGTCACCTGCTCGCGTACCGGTCGCAGCCTGATCATGTGCCGGGCGTAGGCAGGATCGGATCCGGCCCGGCTTCTGGTCTGCTGGCCGGCCGAAGGGCGAAAGCCCGCATCGAGCAGTGCGCCCAGCACCGCGGCCGTATTGATAAAGCGGTAACTGGATTTGGTGCGCTCCGAGGCGCTGGCGGCAAACGCTGCCGGGGTACGCCGGCGCAGATCATCCATCGACAGTGGCGGATCGAACGCCTGGACGTAGGCCGGTGCGTGGTTTTCGAGAGTCGTTACGCTGCTCACAATGCTCTCCTGTTGTGTCAGAGGCAGGGGCAGAGCATCCATCGAAAGCGGTCGAGGGCGTAGTCGCAAATCGACTGCAAATAGCCAGTTATTCGGTGGGCGCGCGATACCGACGTCGGCGGAGCGGCCCAAATCAGCCTAAGCCGAAGGCGTGGGTGTCGAAGTGGGACTCGGCGTTGCCGCAGGCGGCACAATGAGCAGCTGGCTGCGTCGCAGGACGCCCAGGTTGAAGTAGATGTAGTAGCCAATCAGCAACCCGAACACGAGCACGGTCAGCGGGCTGCGCTGCAGGCTGGCGAGCGGGTTCTGATTCTCCTGCGCCGCCGCGTGCATCTGCGGGTAAATCACCATAAGCCGGTAGCACATGCGCCCCAGGAACAGTGCCGTGACCACCAGCCCGGTGTAGGTGTGCGGAACATAAAAGCGCCCTTCGCTCGTCGCCTCGAACTGGGTATGGTGAAGACCGATCATCGCAATCGCGATGCCGCCGACGATACCGCCGGCCAGTGCACCGATCATCAGGGGATTGCGGATCGAGGCGATAAGAATCAGCACGCCGATCACCGACAGCACGATGATGCGGAATTTCAGGCGTCCTTCACTGAGGCGCTGACGGCCGAAATTGCGGCGCACCCGGCGATACACGATGAACACTACAAATGCGGTGACTAGCCAGGGCGTAATGAGCTTCGGATCCATCGTGGACTCTCTTACAGAGTTACCGGGGTTCGCGCGGAGTCCGCGCCTTCGGACGAAATAATCTTCCATGGGCCACGCCTGCTTGTCCAGCAGGGCGTGGCACGGGTTACAGCGGCGGCGCTGCGCTGCGTGCTCTCAATGCCATGCCGATCAGCGCTGAGCCGCCGAAGATCATATTGATGCCGACCAGCAGTCCGATCGCCCAGGCCGCGGTGCCGGGCAGACCAAAAAAAATGAGTCCGGCCAGTATCAGGTCAATGACACCGCTGCTGAGCATCCAGCCCCAGCGGCCACTGAGCTCCCGCCGGTGATCGAGTGCGTAGAGGATCGAGGCGATGCCCTCGATCACGAAGAACACGGTGAGGATCAGGGTCATTGTGATCGCGCCACTGAGCGGCCACCACAGCAGGATCAGGCCTACCGCGATTCCGAGGAAGGCCGAGACCATCGCCCAGCCGACACCAGGAGCGCTGCGCATCCTCAGCGTCGTAATCAAGCCGACCACACCGCTGATCAGCAGCAACCAACCCAGCAGCAGCTCAACGGCAACGGTG
>JBEKOK010000005.1:0-33320 GCA_049521875.1 Steroidobacteraceae bacterium | reverse complement strand
CTTCGTTCGCGCCCGGCGCCTGATAGATCACCGCGGTGTTGAACGTGCCGGCAGCTGCGGGTGCATGGGCCTGGATCAGCACCGTCACGGTCTGCGTCCCACCGATGATGATGTCCGGGCGACCGTCACCATCGACGTCGGCGACGATGATCGACTGCGGCAGGTCACCGGGAGCGATCGTGTAGCTCACCGGCGTCAGGAACGTGCCGGGAGTGGCGGTGTTCTGCAGCAGGATGTTCACCGTTGGCGTTGCGCCGCCGGTCGGGCCCGGATCCGTGATCACCAGATCGTTCGAGCCATCGCCATTCACATCGGCAATTGCAATCAGGTTGGCGCCGATGACATTCGCATTCGCCGTCGCCGTGAAGACCGAGACCGGCATCGTGTAGGTCGTCAATCCGGCAGCACCGGTGTGGAACAGCACCTTGACGCCGACATTATCGGTCAAGGCCACATCACCGATGCCATCGCCATTCAGATCGCCCACGGCGACCCAGTTGGCGCCACCGGAGTAGAGGCTGACCGGCGTCGCAAACGTGCCCGGGGAAGTCTGGACGAACAGCGACACGCCGTAATCGGCGGATACCAGATCCTGTACACCGGCGCCGGTGACATCGCCGATGGCGACCTGCGAGGCGCCGGGGCTCGAGAGCACCAACGGCGCATTGAACGTGCCCTTGGCGCTGGCATCATTGAAGAACACCGCGAGCGAGCCGTCGAAGAAGCTGGCCGTGACGACATCGGGCAGGCCATCGCCGTTGATATCTGCGCTGGCAATATAAAGTGGGTTGTTGTTCGTCTGTGTCAGCACCGCGGTGCCAAAGCTCCCGGCGGAACCGGCGGTGAGGTAGGCGGCGAGATTCGATGAGCCCTGCATCAATGGGAAGGTGGTATTGAGCGCGACCACGTCGGCAAAGCCATCACCATTGAAGTCGGCGCTGACCACACCATAGGAAGCTTGCTGCGGCTGAATGTTGCAATCCCAGCAGTTGCCCCAGTGGTCATTGCCGCAGCTGCTCAGCAGCGGCAGCAGGGCGAGGCCCGCCAGAGGCGCGGCGGCGCGCATCAGGGTGCGTTTAGGGGATGAGAGACTCTTGTTCAACATGGGCATCTCCTCAAATCAGTCGTGCCTGCCCGCGTCGTGCGGCAGCGGGTGTACCACAGCGCAGGTCGCCGTGCGCAGCCGCCCAGGAGCTCGGAACCTAAAACAAAGCTGTTCCGGAAACCAACGACCAGCGCACAGCTTGTGCCTGCTGCGCTGGCTGGAGCCGATCCTGTCCCCAAGAGACCTGCAAGGCAATATGGATTAACGGCTGATCGCAGCGGCGGTTGACGGGGACTCGCTGCCGCGGTCGTGAAGGTCGCAGAATGGCGACAGCGTCACACTGCAGGCTATGCTGACCGCCATGGCGTTCCATGCGGCGCCACGACATGAACCTTCCACGCTGCGCCGTTGCGCTGGCCAACGGTTCAATAGGAGAGGCCGACTTGCTCAAGAGCGTCGTGATGCACGATATCCCGATCGACTATGTGGCCGCGATGGAGCGCTGGTACTACCGCGATCACGCGCCCGAAATCAACCGGCGCTTCGGGCCTTGGCTCGTGCGCCACGACAGTTACCTGCCCGTGGATGCACCGGCCGATGCCCGCGCCTATGGCTGGTTCAACTGGCGCGTCACCGAAGGTTACTGGCGCGAGATGCCCAATCCGGGTCCCCAGGGGAACCTCGCCTTCACCGAACCGCCGATCCACCCGCGCGTGGCTGCCGGCTTTTTTCCGGCGCAGCCGACCGAGGATTTGAAGGGCGGTCAGATCACGCCGGCCGAGCGGCAGGTACTGCGCTGGTTCACGATGCTGCGTTATCCGAAGGGCGTCAGCGCCGAGGCGGGCGAGGCGTGGTTTCTTGAACGGCACGCGCGCGAGCTGTGCGCCTGCGCCGGAGCGTTCCGGATCTTCAGCACCCGCCGCCACGCCGCGCCGGTGCCGCTGCCAGGGGAATGGGCGCCTGGCAAGGGACCACCCGCGGCGAACCTCAGTGGCGGCTGGGATCGGCTGACCGAGTTCTGGTTCGAAACCTTTTCCGACTGGCGGGCATTTATTAGGGATGCCGAGCATCGCTGCACGGCGCCGACTTGGGCGAGCGCGCCACGCTTTCCCTACGTCGTGCCCGATGTGGACTTCATCAGCAGCTTCCTGCTGGAGCGGCCCAGTGATGAATTCGCGCGGGATGCGCGCGGCTATCTTTAAGTGCGTGGCGCGCACTGGCCGCAGCGCCGCAATCGGTCGCAGCCCTGTTATATTAGCGCGCTTGTGCCTGCGGATGAGCTGCGACGGGCTGGATTAGAACTATGAAGAAGGCGCTGATTATTTTTCCGATGGTGCTGATCCTGGGCTTCGTCGGTTACATCTGGCTGTCACTGCACTGGTCCTACGCGACTGGCGAGCGTGCCGGATACGTGCAGAAGCTCTCGCGCAAGGGCTGGGTGTGCAAGACCTGGGAAGGGGAGATGGCGATGGTCAATATGCCGGGCACCCTTTCTGAGAAGTTCCAGTTCACGATACCGGACCCGGCGGTCGCGGCGAAAATCAATGCCGACCTCGGCAAGCGCATGACGCTGACCTACGAACAGCATCGCTGGATACCCAGTTCGTGTTTCGGGGACACCGAGTACTTTGTGACCGATGGCCGTGTCACGGAATAATATTGCCGCACGGACAGTCTAGTTCGCAGGGTAATCCCTGGATGAGTAAGGAAACCTACACGATGACAGTGACTTCGCAGGATCGCTACACCCGAGTGGCCATCGCTCTGCACTGGACCATGGCGGCGCTGATCCTGTTCAATCTGGGCTTCGGCTTCTTCATGGAGGGCTTTGCGCCACCGCTCAAGCGCATCATTATTCCACTGCACGCCTCGGCCGGCATCACGGTATTGGCGCTGACCGTGATTAGGATCCTGTGGCGGCTCACGCATCGACCGCCGCCTTTTGCGCCCGGCCTCTCGCGCTGGGAGCGCTGGGCTGCACATGCGGCGCACGGACTGTTGTACGTGCTGATGCTACTGATGACGCTGACGGGCTGGTCGATTCTCTCGGCTCATCCGCCCAATCCGAATGGCATCCTGCTGTTCCTCGGCACGGTGCATCTGCCACAGATCTCGGCGATCTCGCACCTCGCGCATGATGCGCAGCAGAGCGCACATGAGAACTTCGTTACCGTGCACTCGATCGGCGGCTGGACCTTTGTCGGGCTGCTGGTGCTGCATGTACTCGGGGCGCTGAAGCATCAGTGGCTGGATCGCTACCCGGAGCTGGCGCGCATGGGTATCGGGCGCTCCCGCCCGGCGCCGCACTGACGTCAACTGCCACGTCGGCACCGCTCGCTAAAACTCAGCGGTGGCAGTCCTGAGCATGGATAGCCTACGCCGCGACTAACCGATGGAAACCACCGCGTCCCTGGAGAATCTGCTGCGCGCCCAGCGCGAGGCGTTCATCGCCGAGGGCGAAGTCACGGCGCGCGTGCGTCGCGAGCGGCTCGAGCGGCTGATTGAAGTGCTGCTCGCGCATCAGCATGAGCTGGTCGAAGCGGCCGCCGCCGATTTCGGACAGCGACCCGCGGCCATCACGCGCTTCATGGATATACTGCCAGCGGTTGCCGGTCTGCGCCTGGCGCGGCGTCAGCTGGGTCACTGGATGCGCACACGACGGCCATCATTGGCATTGCCGCTCGGCGCACCCGGCGCCCACGGCAAGATCCAGAGCCAGCCGCTTGGCGTTGTTGGTGTCATCAGTCCGTGGAATTTCCCGATCGCGCTGAGCCTCGGACCACTGGCCGGCATTTTGGCGGCTGGTAATCGCGCCATGATCAAACCCTCTGAACTCACGCCGCGCGTCAGTGCATTGATCCAGCGGATGATCGCGACTCGATTTGATGCACGCGAGCTCACCGTGGTGACCGGCGACGCCTTATTGGCGGAGAGCTTCACCAGGCTGCCCTTTGATCATCTGCTCTTCACCGGCTCAACTGCGGTGGGTCGGCAGGTCATGCGGACGGCGGCCGAGCACCTGGTGCCGGTCACGCTGGAGCTGGGCGGCAAGTGCCCGGTCATCGTCGGCCGCAGCGCTCAACTGGAGCGCGCCGTGGATCGGATCCTGCTGGTCAAGTTCGCCAACAATGGCCAGATGTGTATCGCGCCTGATCATGTGTGGTTGCCGGAGGAGTCGCTCGAGGCCTTCGTGTCACTGGCACGCGCCTGGGTCGCACGCTCCTATCCGGGCCTTCCTGATAATCCCGACAGCACGCACATCATCAGCGATCGGCACAGTGCGCGCCTGCACGAGCTGCTGAGCGATGCCCGCGCGCGCGGTGCGCAGATCATTCCACTGGGCAGCCCGACCCCTGCGACGCTCGGTGCGCGAACCGTGATGCCCGCTCTGATCCTGGGCGCGAGCCCTGAAATGCGCATCATGCAGCAGGAGATCTTCGGACCCCTGCTGCCTGTGATCGGCTATCGCGCGCTCGAGGAGCCGATCAAGGCAATCAACGCCGCACCGCGACCGCTGGCACTCTATTATTTCGGACACGACCGGGCCGAAGAACGCACGGTACTGGCGCACACGCACAGTGGGGGCGTGACGGTGAACGATGTCGGCATGCACTTCCTGGCGGAGGAACTGCCCTTTGGCGGCATCGGCGCCAGCGGCATGGGTGCCTACCATGGCGAGGCGGGCTTCCATCGCTTCAGTCACGCACGGGCCGTATTCCATCAGTCGCGACTCGATGTCGTCGGTTGGGCCGGTATGCGTCCGCCCTATGGCGGGCGCCTGCGCTGGGTGCTGCGCTGGTTCCTTGGAAAATGACTAGCGTGCCGGATCAATCGGCAGCCTCTGCCAACAAGACGGTCTTTGGCATTCTGATCGCGGTCAGCGGCTGTCATCTGCTCAATGACATGATGCAGTCGCTGCTGCCGGCGATTTATCCGGAACTGAAGGCCGATCTGGGTTTGAATTTCGGTCAGATCGGTCTGATCTCGTTTGCCTATCAGATCACCGCCTCGCTGCTGCAGCCGCTGATCGGCTCGCTGGCTGATCGCCGGCCGGCCCCAATGGCGTTGCCCGTCGGCACGCTGTTTACGTTATCAGGACTGCTGGTGCTCGCGGTCGCGCACGCCTACGCGCCGTTGCTGGTTGGGGCGATCTTGATCGGCATGGGTTCGTCGGTATTTCACCCGGAGGCTTCGCGGGTCGCACGCATGGCTTCCGGTGGCCGCTATGGTCTCGCGCAGTCGCTGTTCCAGGTCGGTGGCAATGTTGGACAGGCCCTGGGACCGCTGGCTGCCGCCTTGATCGTGGTGCGCTGGGGCCAGTCGAGCCTGACCTTCTTCGCGCTGCTCGCGCTGTTGTCGGGGGCGATCCTGTGGAACGTGGGTCTCTGGTACCGGCACCATGGCCTGACGATCTTGAAAGCCAAAGGCGCACGAGGTGCGTCCATGGCAGCAGTGACTCCGGCGCAGGCCCGACGCGGCATCGTGATTCTGCTGATGTTGATCTTCTCCAAGTACATGTACCTGACAAGCCTCAACAGCTATTTCACCTTCTACCTGATCGATCGCTTTGGCCTCAGCGTGCGCACGGCGCAGCTGCACCTGTTCGTGTTTCTGGCGGCGATCGCGGTGGGCACTGTCATCGGCGGACCGCTGGGCGATCGCATCGGGCGTAAGCTGGTCATCCGCATTTCGATCTTGGGCGCGTTGCCCTTTACGTTGCTGCTGCCGTACGCGAGCCTGTTCTGGACTACGCCGCTGATCATAGCGATCGGCTTGATAGTGGCTGCAGCCTTTCCCGCGATCGTCGTCTTTGCACAGGAACTGATGCCAGGCCGGGTTGGCATGGTGGCCGGATTGTTCTTTGGCTTTGCCTTCGGAGTCGCCGGTGTCGGCGCGGCGTTGCTCGGGCTGCTGGCGGATCACACCAGCATCGAGACGGTCTACCGGCTGTGCTCAGTCATCCCCGCGCTGGGCCTGCTGGCGATGTTACTGCCGGATCTGAAGCGACCCGCAGCCTGAGCGCTGCGGGCCGAGAATACCCAGAAATTGAATTGCGGAGCGTCAGCGGCTCAGCGACTGCGCATCTTGCCTAGGAAGCGCAGCACCTCCATGTACAGCCAGACCAGCGTCACCATCAGACCGAAGGCACAGTACCACTCCATGTAGCGCGGGGCGCCCTGCGAAACACCGGTCTCGATGATGTTGAAGTCCAGCAGCAGGTTCATCGCGGCGATCGCCATCACGGCGAGCGAGAACAGGATACTCAGCGGGCTGGCGTTGTTTACCGACATGATTGGCACGCTGACATGAAACAGCTGCAGCACCATGGTTACGACGTAGAACAAGGCAACGGCGCCCGTAAGGCCAATGATGACTGAGCGGAAGCGCGCGGTCACGTTGATGAGCCGCATCGTATAGGCGATCAGCATCGCACCCAGTACGCCGAAAGTCAGTCCCACCGCCTGGATGGCGATGCCGGGATAGCGAAGTTCAAACATTGCCGAGATCCCGCCGAGCGCGAGGCCCTCCAGCGCCGCGTATGGCAGTGCCAGATACGGAGCAGTCTTCTGCTTGAAGATGATGATCAGCGAAAGCACAAAGCCGCCGATTAGGCCGCCGATCATCGGCACTGTGACTGCTTGCGGATTGCCAGCATGTGTAAAGAACTGTGCCCAGGTCCACAACGCCGTGAGGAGCAGTACGATAAGCATCAGGAAGGCTTTGTTTACCGTTCCCTGTACCGTCATTCGCTCAGCTGCCTCAAGCGGTCGGGCCACCGAGTTGAAGGTGTTGGTATTGAGTCCGGGATTGCCCGATTTGTAGTCCATCGCTCGTGCTCCACAGTCTGTGTTCGCAAATGCCGGCCGCTATGATAGCGCGGAGCTTGGATGAACTCGTAGTATTCAGTTTAGGCTTCTCAAATCAGGTACTTGTCAGAACCGGGGCAAAAGAGGGCAGAGCGCGCGTGAGCGCGGCGCCATTTTCGAAATATGAGCAACAGCAATATAAGGAGAGTCGGCTGCTGCTCCCTGTGGATGTGTGGCTTGGTGCTCTTGGTTCCGGTGCTGTGTATCGCCCAGGCGGGACCACCGTACATCAGCAATGATCCAGGCGTCCCCGGCAGCAGGAACTGGGAGATCAATCTCGCGCTGGCGCCCACGCTGAGCCGTAACAGCACGCTCGTGCAGATACCGCAGATTGATTTGAACTACGGCGTGGGCGATGACATTCAGCTGACCGCCGAAATGCCCTACGTCATTGCGAGCACCACCGGCACAGCGCAGGCAAGCGGCTGGAGCAATGCCTATCCAGGCATTAAATGGCGCTTCCTGAACCAGGGCGAGGAGGGCTGGCAAGCCTCGGTATTCCCGCAAGTCGAGACAGGCGCCTCGTTGCAGGCGCAGCAGCATGGCATCGCAGGTTCCGGACCGCGCTACCTGTTGCCGGTGGAAGTGGAGAAGCGGCTCGGGCCGCTCGATGTGGATTTCGAGGTGGGAGAATACCTGCCCGTGCATGGCGCGCACGAGCGAATTGTCGGACTCGTCGCTGGCCGCTCAGTTACCGAACGGCTCGAGTTGGACGCGGAGATCTACGATGATCGCGCCGATGGGGCGTTGCCGCACCAGACGACTTTCGATGCAGGCGGTCGCTATACCTTGCATCCGGGTGTGATTGCGCTGTTCATGGCAGGGCACACGCTCGGGATCAATCAGAGCGGACCGGCGGCGTACTTCGGCTATTTTGGCGTCCAGATCCTGCTGAGTGACAACGGACGCAGGCTGAATACCAATCCACCCTGACGATCGGTGACTGTCTCACAGCTCGACGGTACGCATGCTGTGCTCCGGATAGCGCTGACCCGCGGCCGCACCTGCCGGCATGGCGTGCGCAATGTGTTTGAGATCTTCAGCGCTCAGACTCAGGTTCAGCGCGGCAATGTTCTCGGCCAGGTAAGTACGCCGCTTCGTACCAGGGATCGGGACGATATCCGGGCCCTGGCTCAGGACCCACGCCAGTGCGAGCTGCGCTGCGCTCACGCCTTTCTCCTTCGCGAGTCGCTCGAGCACTTGGACGAGATCCAGGTTCTTCTGGAAGTTGGCGCCCTGAAAGCGTGGCGATGTGCGCCGGTAGTCATCGGCGGCCAGATCGTTGATCGAGCGGATCTGGCCGGTGAGGAACCCGCGTCCCAAGGGACTGTAAGGAACCAGTGCGATACCCAGTTCGCGCAGCGTCGGCAGTACTGTTTCCTCCAGCTCCCGCGTCCAGAGCGAATATTCAGATTGCAGGGCGGCAATCGGATGCACCCCGTGGGCGCGGCGGATGGTCGGCGCTGCAGCCTCGGAGAGGCCAAGGTAGCGAACCTTGCCGGCGCGGACGAGCTCAGCCATCGCGCCTACAGTCTCTTCTATAGGCGTCGCTGGATCGACGCGATGTTGGTAGTACAGATCTATCGTCTCGATGCCAAGTCGCTTGAGGCTCGCCTCACAGCACTTGCGTACATAGTCTGGCGTGCCGTTGACGCCCAGGTACTCACCCTTGGGCCCGCGGGCGAATCCAAACTTGGTGGCAATGACAAGGCCGTCGCGCCGTCCGCGGATCACGCGTCCGAGCAGTGTTTCGTTGGCGCCGACGCCATACATGTCGGCGGTGTCGAAGAAACTGATACCGTGATCAATCGCATATTCTATGGTCGCAATCGACTCGACCTCATCGGCACCGCTGTAGAACTCGGACATACCCATGCATCCAAGTCCCATGGCCGATACCATCGGGCCGTGACGACCCAGCTGACGTGCGTGCATGCGCTGCTCCCTAATTCAAGTTGGCCGGGCTGGCGCTACAAACCTGCGCCTTGCCGAATAGTCGCACTATACGTCAGGCCGAGGAGGCGGAACGGTCGGGAACGCATAGTACAGTGCAGCACCGCGTGAGGACTTGTGACGGAATTTCGCATCGCGGTCCACAGCCCCGCGCGGACGTCGTGCGGCGATGCGCGTGAACGCGATGCCGGGGACACGTCAGGCGGGTGTCCTAGCTCTAATTGTATTCGCACACGCGATTCTGGTCAGGGCGATTGCGCGCCTGGCTTACAAGACGCGCTGGACGCCAGCGACACTTGGGGCCACACCAATCGCCGAGTGCGTGGCAATGAATGTCAATTTCAAAGACATCTATGCCCCAAGCTTCTAGCTTCCAAGACCGCTCGCCCGGCGAGATTCGCGGGAATCTGCCGGACGAGCGACCGCAGTTCTAATAAGCGTAGGCGCGAACGGTGACAGCCGGGGGCGGCACTGCGACCACGGCTCCCGCGCGGTAGTAACCATAACCATGCGCAGGCACCACGACGCAACCGGACAGGGCCAAAACACTCATCGGAATCAACAACAGTAGTAAGCGTTTCATAGAGGGTCTCCTTGTAGTCGTCCCTGTACTACAAAACGGCATGGCCCTAGTAAGGGTTGTCCGGATGACGGGAAATTAACCCGCTATGCAGGCGGGTCTCAAAGCTGGATGCCGCCCACGATCGCAGCAGCGGCGTAAGGGGATAGCCCCGGCGAGATCCTGCTTCCGAGTTATCATGCTTGCCCGCACGAAGCTGCCCATGTGAGGAGATGCAAATTAGCGCTGTTCCCGACAACGATGCCGATCCCTTCTTGTGGCTCGAGGAATACGCCGGGGAGCGTGCGATCGCCTGGGCACACGCGGAGAGTGAGCGCACCTTGAGCGTGTTCGAGCAGGACCCGCGCTTTGCTGGATTTGTCGACCAGGCTACGCGAATCGCCGAGGCTGAGGAGCGCATTCCGGACCCAAGTTTCCGCGGCGGCCTCATCTACAACTTCTGGCAGGACCCGCAGCACATTCGTGGACTATGGCGCCGGGCGAGCTACGCGGACTATCTTTCCGCGCATCCCACCTGGCACCCGGTACTCGATCTGGACGCGCTATCAGTCGCGGAGCGTGCCAACTGGGTGTGGCACGGCGCCGTAACGGAGCCATTCCATGAACAGCGCTGCCTTGTCAGCCTCTCGGATGGCGGCGAGGACGCGATCACAATCCGCGAGTTCGATCTCGTGACGGGTGCGTTCGTTCAAGGCGGCTTTCACCTGCCGTGCAGCAAGCAAGTTGTTGCCTGGTGGTCCCCGGACGAGATCCTCGTCGCCAGCGACTGGGGTCCGGGCACCCTAACAGCCTCCGGTTATCCCTACATCGTCAAGCGTCTGAAACGTGGCCAGGACCTGCACGAAGCACAGGAAATATACCGCGCGCGCCCGCAGGATATGGAAGCCGGGGTCGAGACATTGGTCGATGGCGATGGCAATCAGTTGACGCTGATATTCCGACGCCTGGGATTTTTTGAGGTCGAATATTTCCTCGTTGGCTTGGATGATCTGGTACGCATCGCGCTGCCGCTCAAACAAGATATTCTGGCGCTCGTTGGCGGACAGATCATTATCAAGCTTCGGCAAGACTGGATCACTGACGGCACGCGCTGCCCGTCGGGATCGCTGATCGCCATCGCACTGAGCAACCTTCGCGAGTCCCCGGGTCAGCTGAATCCGGTCATCGTGCTGGCTCCGGGTCCGCGCGAATCAATAGAGCAGGTTGCGGGCACGAACTCGGCATTGCTTGTCACGCTCTACGACAATGTTCGGGGTCGAGCCTGCCGGCTAAGGCGCGCGGCTGACGGTCAATGGCAACGCGAACACATTGCGTTGCCGGATCACAGCTCGATTGAGATTGCGGCGGCCGATCGGCACGGTGAGCGCGCCTTTTACTCGGTCTGCAGTTTCCTGAATCCATCGAGCCTCTGGGTGCTCGATGGCCAAAGCAGAGAGGCCCGCGAGATCAAGACGCTACCGGCACAATTTGATGCCAGCGACTTGATGGTGCAGCAGTTCACCGCCACGTCCAAGGACGGCACGCGTGTGCCTTATTTCATCGTACATCGTAACAACCTGCTACACGACGGCTCGAACGCGACCATTCTCAATGCCTATGGTGGCTTCGAAATCTCCAAGACGCCCGTCTACCTGGCGCAGGTCGGTAAGCTCTGGCTGGAACACGGCGGCGTCTTTGTATTGGCCAACATCCGGGGCGGCGGCGAGTTCGGGCCGGCCTGGCATGAGGCGGGACTGAAGACTCAGCGGCAACGCATATACGATGACTTCTATAGTGTGGCTGAAGATCTGATCGCACGGCGGGTCACCAGTCCGCGCCGCCTGGGCATTGAGGGCGGCTCCAATGGCGGACTGCTGATGGGTGTGGCGATGACGCAGCGCCCCGAACTCTGGGCGGCCATCGATATACGCGTGCCGCTACTCGATATGCTGCGCTATGAATTTATCGCTGCGGGTGCATCATGGGTGGCGGAGTACGGCAGTGTTTCGATTCCCGAGGAGCGGCGGTTCCTGGCCTCGATATCTCCCTACCACCAGCTTCGCGCGGGCATCCGGTATCCGCATGCCCTGATCTGGACCACCAGCAAGGATGATCGAGTCGGTCCGCAGCACGCAAGAAAGTTTGCGGCCAAACTCAAAAGCCTCGGCGTACCCTACTACTACTATGAGCCGAGCCAGGGCGGCCACGGTTCGGGTGCCAACCTCAAAGAATCTGCGCATGTGGCAGCACTCGAACTGATCTACTTCACGCGTCAGCTGATGGACCATCGTGAACCGAGGTCCGCGACGTAGCGGACGCGATCTAAGCCTTGTCGCCAGCCGCCAGTATGAATATGACGGATATGGCTTGCCTAGTCTCGGGGTGAATCGGTTCGCGCATATCGAGCAGCTGCAGGCGAGAAGTCCGGAGCAGTTGCAGCCAGCTTGCCATCGTCCGGAAATACCAAGGCGCTGGCTCGGTGAACGCAGCATCAAATCCGACCCACGAACCTCGACGCCAGCCATCGTGATACGGCTCCGCTGTGGAAGCGGTGACTGGATGCAGCGTCTGTATCACGAAACGGCCACCGGGGAGCATCATCCGGGGTGCAGCCTGCACAATACCCTCAACCGATTCCTTGCCAAGCAGCGAGAAGTTGCACACCGCCGCCTCAACGGGATCGGGCAGGTCGCCAGCCGCGATTGATTCATAGGAATGAACCCGGAACGTGCCGGGACCGGCCCGCTGGGCCTCGGCAACCAGCTCGGGAACCGCATCTACTCCTGTGGTCTCGACGCCAAGGGCGGCGAGCGTTCGGCACAGCCATCCCTCTCCGCATCCGATGTCGAGTACCGAGCGCGGTGCGCGCGCCATGACCGCCTCGACTATGGCTTGGTCCGTGACCAGGCGCCGACTGGCAATTTGCCGCAGGCGCACAGCAGCAGTCCAAGGTGCGGCATTCTTATGCCATGATTCGAGGATCATCGCGTCGCTGAACAGATTGACTTTCATCGAGGAAGTGACGCGCATTGAGAGTGAACGAATTTCAGGGCAACCTGGCGGGAAGGGTATCGTGCAGTGGAGATATCAGCCGCTGGCGGCGCCGTCCGCTTTCCGCCCAGGCGCGGCGCGCTGCGCGCACTCGAGGCGAACCTCGGACCCTCCACTGCTCAGATTCTTGATGTACAGGCTGCCGCCGATGGCAGAGGCCCGATAGCGCATCGATGCACGTCCCAGCCCAACGCGCAGCTTGGACACCGGCGGTAAGCCAATCCCGTCATCGCGCACGGTCAGGCTGACGCCGCTTGGAGCAGTTTCAAAGATAACGGCTACATGCTGCGCTCGCGCATGCTTGAGCGCATTGGCCACCGCTTCCTGTGCGACGCGCAGGATGTGGTGCTGAGTCGCCTCCGGCAGCGCAACGGCGGATTCGCCGTGAATCGTCACATCAAGCGTAGGTGGTCCGTCATGCGGAAACCGGTCCGGAAGGCTGCGCAAGGCCTGAGACAGATTGCCGCCGGTCTCGCCCAAGGCCGACAGCCCATGGGCGATGCCGCGGCAGGTGGCAACGGCACGCTGCGCCACTTTCTCGATTGTTTCGAGTGCGCCCGGGCCCGGCATCTCACCGCGTTCGACCTGCGTTCGCAACGCGCGGGCGAAGAGCGATAGTGCGGCCAGATCCGGCCCGAGGCCGTCATGCAGTTCGCGACTCAGTTGACGTTCGGCGCGGTCGGTTGAATCGAGAAACGCCGAGCGCAGGCGGTTGCGATCGGTTACGTCGTGGCTATAAACCAGCTCGGCCTCCTGATCACCAAACTCAATGGGTTGCGCTCGAAGCTCCACGGAGATCAGCTCGCCATCGGCCGTTGTGTGTAGGTACTCGCCGCCATCCGGATTCGGCGCATCGCCATCGGAGCTCATTATCTGCCGGTGGTGTGGCGCCTCAAGATCAGCGGCCGATAGCTCTGCGAAACGCTCACGGGAGTAGCCATAGCGGTTCACCGCAGCCTGATTGACCATCAGGATTTTGCGGCTGTGCCGATCCTGCACCCATAGCGGCTGCGGGCTGGATTCAAATAATGTCCGGTACCGGGCCTCAGAAGTGGCCTGCCGCCGAGCTGCGGCGTCGCGCTCAGCAAGCAACGAGGTAATGAGCAGGCCAAGGACTGCAACCATGATGATGTATGCCCAGCCATTTGCGAGCACTTCCTCCGGTTTCGCTCCGGGGGAAAAACGACTAAACAGGATCGCGGAGCTCGTCACGTAGGCAATCACAAGCGTCATCAGCGAAGTCAGCGTCGCCCCGAATCGAATAGCCGACCACGTGACCAGCAGCAGGCCTATCGACCCCAGTGGCAGACGCAAGGTCCACGGAACGCTCGCTAACAGACACAGCGCCCATGCGACGGTCAGCAGCAGTAGTATCAGCAACTCCACCGCTCGGGCACGTGCCAGCCGTTTGTTCGCACAAACGAGCCCATACAGACAAGGCACAACCAACGCTACCCCGGTAGTCCAGTTCAAGCACCAGCGCGCCGCCACCTCGAAGACGGCCGGGGAAGGCGATACGTGCCCCGCTGGATCAAGTACCACTTGGGCGATGGTGTTCTGCAGGTGCGATGGCTCAAGCCAACCGGAAGCAAATGCACCAAGAATTCCCAACGCACCCAGGCCAATGGCAGCGATCGCCGAAACCGACCAGAGGATGAGTGAGTCCTGCCACCGTTCGATAGCTGGATTGAATCGCCACCGCCGCAGAAGCGCAAAAATCGCCACCGCACACAGGGCATTTCCTAAAGCTTGGCTTACCAGCATTGCAGCCGGCAAGTGGGTGAAGACGTTGACGACGAGCGAGCCCACAGCGGCTCCGGGCCAGCTGCGTGTGTTGCCGCTGATCACCATCATGCTGACCGAGATGCCAAGTGGCGCCCATGGCAGTAGGAGCCACGTCAGCAGGGCAGTGCTGCCGGCGCCCGCGGCGCGAACAAGTTCGAGTTCGAGGAGGCCGGTGATGATGAAGCTGCTCGCCAGCAGCAGCGATGCCCAATACCAGCGCATGTTAGACGCAGGGGTGCCTGATACAGTCGCGATCAATATGCCTGTGGATTCGTTGCCCACACCCGCCACGCGAGAGCTCCTTTTAGTTATACGATCGCCGCAAATAGCAGTGTACACGCAGTGCGGCGCGCTAATCCTGGACGCATTACCTGTGCAATTGCGCTCGCAGCTAAGCGATAAACTACCGCGGCTCGACTCGAACCAGCGACTAAGATTTTGCAGTTCCTTCAGCGCTCGTTGAATGCGCAGAAGGGCCCGAGATCGAAAAACAGCATGCGAGAAATAGAATCGCCTATATCTATTAACATATTGATATTGTTAATAATAATAGTGAGCAATAATCTACTACAAGCGATTATCGGCCTGCCGACCTGTAGGCCAGTCTCACGTTACCCCAATGCTCACGCTCTATCGTGATGGGTGAGTCGACCTCCTTCATGATGGCAAAAACCCCGCCGCCCATATCTCGCCGGTAGGTCTGTACTAGAAACGGACGTGTATTGCGTCCGGCCGCTGAACCTGCGCGATCCTGGAATAGGCGGCGGTTGCGGCAATTCGCTGTGTTCCAGACCGGATCGACCCCTTGGGGCTTGGAGTACTTCAGATTGTGCGTCGGCAGGAAGCCATTGCGGTCAACTGCTGCGCAGAAGGTCACGCATTCCGACCATTTGAGGACGCTCTCCTGGATCGGTGTGAACAGCCGATCGGTGAGTTCGACAAAGCGCGTCATGAATTGCGCCGGATTGCTGCCGCGGATCGGCTCGTAGCGCTCGTCAAACAGGTCCTTCATGGAAATCTCTCGCCGACCAACGGCCTCGGTCAAGAGTCGTTGAAGCGTTGCAGCTACTTTGGTTGCCGTCCGGATGAATGGGCTATCGTCGGTCTCCGCTCCGGACAGGGCCGTCATCTCAATAAGGTTCGCACTCATGCCGAGCAGACCTTCGGACTTTTTCGCTGCGCCCCCGATGGCCTGCTCGAAGCGAGTTACTTCGGCCGCCATCGACTGTACTTGGCCGTCGACCTTGGCGCACTGCTCGAGATTCTGCTCGGCGCGGCTCGCGACTCCGTGAATCCTTTGCTCAACGTCGTTGAATTCCACTCGAAAACGCTCGAGCGCCGTGTCTACCGCGCTACGCAACCCAATGACCTTGGCTGAGGCACCTACAGCGGCTTCGCGACTTGCCAATTGATTGACTGTGGTCGACAGCTCGGCCAGCGTCGCGGCAATCGTTCTGCTGGAGACCTGTATCTGCTCAGCAAGGTCACGCACGGATTGCGCAACGACACCGAAGGCGCTTCCCTTGCTACCGGCGTGCGCGGCTTGCACAGTCGCGTTCAAGGCAACCATGCGTGTGCGCATCGCGATCCGGGCGATGTCGTTGGTCGCCCCAAGCGCACTGTGCAGGGAGCCGCCGACGGCCGTCAGACCCGACTCAATGCTGTTTACCGCCGCATCAAGCGCCTGTTCGACCCGTTCACGAGTCAACCTGGCCGTGTCGCCGGTCGTTCGCGCCTCATCGCGGATGGATTCGTTCCCCTTGAACATTCCGGCCACATCGACGCTTACCCGGGCAAAAAGATCCGACTGGGACTTTGCGAGCTTCATCGTGTCGTCGATGGTGCCCGCGATATCGGCCATTTCATGACCCAGTGTGCTGGCGGCACGAGCGGTCTCTGCCACCATTCCTTGGGCCGCGCCGGAATTCGATGGGGTCGCGCTTTCGCCAGGGTGGGGTTGCGCCAAGGGATCGGCAACGGGCGCCGATTCGTTTCTTGATCGTCTGCCGAAAAGGAGTGCTAGGCCGGTGGCCACTGGATGTCTCGTACGCCCGGAAATATGGGTATTGGACTTATCGGCAGGCTGCAAGGGGCCTTAAGGTTCGGGCTCCCCGCGCAAGATCCGGCCGCCGGGGCTGTGAGCAGGGTCTCAACCGGCGTGGGTCGCGGCGCCGCAACACGGCCAAAGCGCCGGAGGAATGACTGTTCGTCCCCAGCAGCGCGACGTTCCGCAAACCCGGCGACTCGCATCGGGCCGAACTCGTTGGAAATCGCGAAAATTGACAAGCGGGGCGGTACGGGGAAAAGTAGTTCAACGGGTAATCAGATCCCGGTCAGACGAATGACAACGATATAAGGAGCGGCCATGAGCAACGACGGGGCTTACCAAGGCGGCTGTTTCTGCGGCACCGTGAAATTTGAAGTTTCCGGTGAACCGGTGGCGATGGGCTATTGCCACTGTGACTCGTGCCGTCACTGGTCGGCGGGGCCCGTTAACGCCTTCTCCCTCTGGCCATCAACGGCCCTTAAGGTGACTCAGGGCGCTGACCACATCGGCACTTACAGCAAGACGCCCGCGAGCTTCCGAAAATGGTGCAAGCAGTGCGGTGGTCATCTGTTTACTGATCACCCCGGTTGGGGATTGGTTGATATTTATGCGGCATTGCTGCCAAAGCTCGCATTCAGCCCGGCCGTTCACGTGCACTATCAAGAAAGCGTTCTGCGCATTCATGACGGCAAACCAAAAATGAAGGACCTCCCTAAGGAAATGGGGGGCTCAGGGGCATCGTTGCCCGATTAGCCGATTTCGTAGCGAATGGCTGGATAGAAATCTGCGGGGCCCACCAATGAGCGCGCAGCAACACACGCGAAGCTATTCTGTGGTGACGTTCACATCGCCGGCATTTACGCCGCTGACGCCTGGTATATCCGCAAGCATCGCCACCAAATCAGAGACTATTCCGGTTCCCTGAATTTCAAGAACCACATTTACAGTCCGACCGGCCTTGCCAGCGCTCTGATTATCGTGTGCGGGCAGGCCAACCTGCGCGGAAGTATCACTCGCACTTGCGCCCACTTCACGATCGGTCCCGGCGCTCATGCCTCGCCGTGCTCCGATCGTGGGAGATCGATCCACTTGTAGGCGGCTCACAGAGAAGTCGTGTTGAGTGCAGATCTGCAGCACGTCTCTAAGGACATCGCGACCATCCTCGTAGGAAATTTGCAGTAACGATGGCGCCCACCGGGAGCGGGGCAGACGCGCTGCGATGTAGGGGAAGCCTAGTACGACCAGGAAATGACCAGCGGTGACGGCGAAGGCCAGTATAAGCAGGCCAGCGCCACAGGCCATTCCAACGGCTGCCGTGAGCCAGACGATGGCCGCAGTTGTGAGGCCGCGGACACTGTCCCGGCGTACAAAGATCAGGCCACCGCCGATAAAGCCAATGCCAGTAACGATCTGCGCCGCGATTCGCGAGGGATCGAGCACAATCCGGTTGTTGGAGAGGATATTCATGAAACCGTACTTCGAGACCAGCATGATCAGTGCTGCCGAGAAACCCACCAGCGTATAGGTCCTGAGCCCCGCGCTCTTGTGGCGGATCTCGCGCTCAAGGCCGATGAGTGCCGATAGCGCGAACGCCACGGCCAATTCGATGATCTGCAGCCACCCTTGCCCCGGCAGGTCCCAGACTGACACCGGCGTTCCCCCTTAGAAATCGGCTAACGCGACTATAATCTCCATACAAAAGTTGCCGCTAGTGCAGCGGCCGACAAGGAGTGACAAATGTCGATGGTCGGTTATGCAGCATGGGCCTTCGCCGCGGGTGCACTTATCCCGCTGATGGCAATCCTAAATGCCGGGCTGGCACGTGCCACCGGTGGCTTTGTACAGGCAACCGTACTCTTGTTCGCGATCGGACTGGTAGCCTCACTGGCCCTCGCTGCCGTCGTGACCGCGCGAATTCCAAGCCTTACGACCTTGGTCGGGGTCGCACCGCGGCAATATGCCGGGGGCCTCATCGTCGCCTTCTATGTTCTCAGCATCACGTTTCTTGCGCCGCGCTTCGGGGTCGGCAATGCCATCCTGCTGGCCGTGACTGCCCAGCTGCTGACTTCAGCCGCGATTGATCACTACGCGCTCGCGGGTGCAGCATTGCGCCCGCTGACAGCAGTTCGCGGAATCGGTTTGGCCATTGTCGTACTCGGCGTCGTGATAACGCAGGCCGGCGACCGACTATTCGGCGCGCTTCGCTAGTCACGACGGCCCAATCGGGTTACGCCGCAGGGGTCGTGGCGTAGCCTCTGTCTTGATAATGGCGCTTGCCGCCCAAGGCTCGTTGATATTCGTCCTTGGAGAGGATGTTCTCGCTTAACTTCATATCAGTCTTGCAGTATTGCCTGAAGAACTCAGCGGTTGCCTCGGCGGATGCCAGCACTTCATCGCGGATGTAATTGATGTCGATGTTCATGCAAAACGCGCCAACAACACCATACTCCTTGCGAATTATTGGAATTGTCGTGCACTTGAAGCGGCGAGAACCCAGGTTAAGCTCGTAGTTCAATTTATCCTGATTCTCCGCGCGTCGCCTCTTAAGGTCGACCAGCAAGGTGGTCGTGCCGTCGTGCAACGAGCGACCGGTAACTTCGGCACCTTCAATCCACACTACCGAGCGGCTCGGATTCGAGAGATCGTGTAGCAGGATCTCGATGCCCATGTGCGAGAACGTCTTGCCCAGCAAACGGACGATGTTGCGGTAGTTCTCCAGGTAGTCGACCGCGTCACTGGTGACGTCGGCGCCACGATACTTCGCGAATAATTTCTCGTACGTCTTACGATCTGGCATATCCAGCAATTCGCGCACGTTGTTCTGCTCGCCAATAAAAATGAGCTGGCGCGCCGCTCGCGAATCCCGGGTACGTAGGAGGTAGTGCATGCCCAGCCGGAAGTCCCGGATGCTGAATTCGGCGAAGTTGTCGGCAGTGCTCAGGTAGGGATAAAAGTCATATTCGGTCAGGTCGCGACCGCGCCGCTGGCGCCGCTCGCGATACTTTCCGGCCAGAAAGCCGAGCGATATCAGCACAACCGATACCAGGGCTTCGGCGAGCGCGGCCGTGATCATGTGGCCGCCAAAGATTTCCATAGGCTTTCCTCATTCTGTCGCTGGCGCGTTACGGAGATTGCCGCAATGGACGCAATGCCGCAATGCGCAGGCTTAGCAACATGGCTTACGCCGGACCCCGGCGGAAAGGGAGCAAGAGCAGGATTCGGGTCGCCGATAAGTGGGGCCGAGAGGTATGTTGGCAGCCTCATTTTCTTGGGGATTTTTATGGCATTTCGCATTTCAGGGCTATCGCCGGCGCCGTTTCGGCCGCTCTATGGGCTCAGCGACGAGGAGTTGGCTCAAAAGGGGATCAGAAGGTACATCGCAGACACGTGTCCCGGATTCCCAGATCGCATCGAGATGCGCGATGCGGGCATCGGTCAATCAGTTCTGCTGCTCAATCATGTCTGCCAGCCGGCCGACACCCCGTTCAGAGCCTCTCATGCAATTTTTGTCCGGGAGGGTGCCGAGACGACCTACGTTGGCCTTGACGAGGTTCCCGAAGTGATGCGCACCCGGGTGTTGTCGCTCCGCGCCTTCGATGGCTGCGGCATGATGCTGGATGCCGACCTTGCGGATGGCGGCAAGATCGAGGCGCTGATCGCACGCCTCTTCGGGAATCCGCGCGTGCACTATATCCACGCACATTATGCAAAACGCGGCTGCTATTCGGGGCGCATTGATCGAGCGTGAATTTGCAACGCAGCGCTACGGCCGGACTCATTCCGCTTTGCTCAGCGACCCTATCTTGAATCGCCCGGCGTCTGAAATCGCGACAGTCGGCTACTTGTCTCGAAGACCCCCGCGAGGGGGACACACCCTGCGGAGCGCTTCAAGCTTGTGATGTCGTTCGAGCGCGGATAAAGTCAAGCAGCTGGCGATTCTTACGAGAATTCGCCCGCCACTATAATAATTCCGCGAGGGAGACGTCATGCGACTATTCAAAGTGTCCCTGATCCTCATCTGTGTTTGCTCTGTGTTTGCGATGTCCAGGGCACAAGAGGCCGCGCGGCTCATCGATGCGGGCGATCTCGTGACGCTGAGCGGAAATACGCGATCGGAGGCGACGCCACTCAACGATCGCGGCGAAGTCGATCCAGCAATGCCGCTTGAGCATCTCGAGTTGCAGCTACGCCGCTCGCCTGAGCAAGCGCAGCAAGTCGATGCCTTTATCAAGGCGCTGCATGACCCGGCTTCACCAAGTTTTCATCAGTGGCTTAGCGCCGCGCAATTTGGCGAACGGTTCGGCGCTAGTGAGGACACCATTGCTGCGGTCCGCACCTGGCTAGAAAGCTATGGATTCCGTGTCGGTCCTGTGTACCCGGGCGGGATGGTGCTTGATTTCTCCGGTACGGCAGCACAATTGTCCGCGGCGTTTCACACGTCGATCCACCATCTCAGTGTCGATGGGCGGGCACATTTTGCCAACATGAGCGATCCACAGATTCCGCGGGTCCTAGCACCAGTGGTGAGCGGTATCGTCAAGCTGAATGATTTTCGCCCGTCGCGTAAGCACTTGCCCAATCCCAAGTATTCGGGCAGCTGTAGCGGCGACCCGTGCAATCTGATGGCTCCGGCGGATCTCGCCACGATCTATGATTTTAATTCTCTGTTCCAGGCAGCCGCGCCGATTACCGGCAAGGGTCAGTCGATCGCCGTAGTCGAGGATACCGATCTCTACTCCGAAAGCGACTGGACCAACTTTCGCCGGATTTTCGGGCTCGACAAATATCACGCGGGCACACTGACCACGATCCACCCGGCGCCCCCGGCGGGCGGAGCGGCCTGCACCGATCCGGGAGTGAACAGCAATGGCGATGATGTCGAAGCGACCCTCGATGCCGAGTGGTCGAGTGCGGCGGCACCTGACGCATCGATTCTGCTGGCCGCTTGCGGCGACTCCGCTACGGTAGATGGCGTACGGCATGCTATTCACGATCTGATCACCAGCGCATCGCCGCCAGCGATCATCAGCATCAGCTACGGTATCTGCGAGACCGAGAACGGCGCCACAGCGAACGCATTCTTTTCCAACATGTACCAGCAGGCGGTCGCCGAGGGCATTTCAGTGTTTGTCGCCACTGGCGATTCCGGTCCTGAGGATTGCGCGCCGAATTTTACAAGTCCGGCGAAGTTCGGCATCGGGGTCAACGGCTGGGCATCAACGCCGAACAACGTCGCTGTTGGAGGCACGGACTTCAGCGATACCTTTAGCGGTACCAACCTGGATTACTGGGGCCCGAGCACGGGCGCTCCCTGGGGTACGGCGAAGTCCTACATTCCCGAGATGGCCTGGAACGACACCTGTGCCAGTGATCAGACGATTGCCGTGTTCGGGTACGCAACGAGCTACGGCAGCAAAGGCTTCTGCAACAGCACCACTGCTTATCCTTACTACATCGGCACGGGTGGCGGGGAGGGCGGGCCAAGCGGCTGCGCCACCGGTGCTCCGTCAAGCAAGGGCGTTGTCGGGGGCACCTGTGCCGGCTGGCCCAAGCCCAGCTACCAACAGGTGTTTGGAATGTCGGCGGATGGCGTGCGGGACGTGCCAGATGTGTCGATGTTTGCTTCCGATGGTTGGGAGTGGAAACATCAATATCTGATCTGTTTTAGCGATCCCAATAATGACGGAGCCCCCTGTACGGGCGACCCGTCCACATGGGGACTCGGCGGGGGCGGCACTTCCTATGCGACGCCCATCGTCGCCGGCATACAGGCTTTGGTTAACCAGAAGACGGGCGAGAGCCAAGGCAATCCTAATTTCGTCTACTACGCTCTGGCCCGACAGCAGTACGGCTTCAATGGCAATCCGCAATGCGATGCCAGTCTCGGTACGCGAGGCGACTCTCATTGCGTGTTTCACGACGTTACGCTGGGCAACGATTCGCAGGACTGCAAAGGGTCCGCGAATTGCTACCTGCCGTCTGGGACCTACGGCGTCATGTCGACATCAGATTCTAGCTACGAACCGGCTTATCGGACGCACCCGGGATACGACTTTCCGAGCGGCATCGGCACGATTGATGCAGGCAACCTCGTCCGCAGTTGGAACACTGCCTACTGAAATGCAGCCCAGCGTGGCACTTTGCATGTTTGACCGCGACTCATGAGAACGGCGCATCACGATGATATTTGAAGCTGTGGCGACTGGCGGCTGCCGGTCCTATGTTATTGGCTGTGAGGAGAGCTGCGCGGCGGCGCTGATAGACCCGGAGCTCAGCCAGATCGATCGCTACCTTGCGCTGGCCGCAAGAGATGGTCTGCGATTCCGATATCTCATCGACACCCATACCCATGCGGATCATTTCTCGGCGACCCAGCAACTGGCTCGCCGGCTCGACGTGCCGGTGGTCATGCATTGCTCCAGTCCGGCACCATTTGTCGACCTGCGCCTACAGGGTGGAGAACTGCTGATTGTGGGCCGGCTCCGGCTGCAAGCGCTGCACACGCCCGGTCACACGCGCGATTCGATGTGCCTGTCTGCGGAAGATCGCGTGTTCACGGGCGACACGCTACTCATCGGAGGAACAGGGCGTACCGACCTGCCATCGGGTGATGCCGGCGCACTCTATGAAAGCCTGTTCGGCGCGGTACTTAAACTCGATCCGGCACTCAAGGTCTTTCCTGCACACGAATATAAGGGTCGCTCGCACTCGACTATCGGGCAGGAGCTGGCCGAAAACCCCAGGCTGCAGAATCGTGACCGCGGAGTCTTCGTAGAGATGATGCAAAATCTCAACCTCACGATGCCCACGCACCTGACTGAGGCGTTGCGTACCAACATGAGCGGCGGCAAGACGGTGGCTCAGATGCTTTCCGAAGCCGCAATGACTGTGCCGTTTTTGTCGCTTGTCGCGCTCAATGCGTGCCTCGAGTCCTGCAACGATGAGCTGGTCGTGCTCGATGTGCGCGAGCGTGACGCATTTGAAAGTGGACATATCCCCGGAGCTCGGCTGCTACCGCGCGGCCAGCTGGAGTTGCGGGTTAACGACGAGCTGACGGATCCAACCAAAAGGATTCTTGCCTACTGCGAATTCGGCCGCATCTCGACGCTGGCCGCGGCAACATTGCGCGAGATGGGATTCCAGGGTGCCGTCGCACTGGACGGTGGTATGAAGGCGTGGCGCGAAGCCGGGTACACTGTGACGACTGGCAAAGATTCGTAGATTTCGCCATTAGAATTCACGCCAGGGCAATTGTCGTCCAGGTGGGTGCGTGGCATCGAGTTTATCCATATTCTTTGACCTGGACAGCTGCTTGTGCGCGGCCGAAGAGATCGGGCCTCAACTTTACCTGCCTGCATTCGAGGCGATACGCAAAGCAAACGCGCGCACTTTGCCCGATGAGGCCTTGTCGCAGGCGTTTGCCGAAATGTGGCGCTTCCCGTTTGACGACGTGGCGACGCGGTTTGGATTTTCCGAGGCCATGTGGGAAAGCGGGTTCCGCGCATTTTCCAACCTGGTCGTTTCGACGCCAATGTACGGTTACGGCGATCTGGGGGTTTTGCGCGAGCTACCCGCGCGCCTCTTTCTTATTACTTCAGGATTTCGTCGCCTTCAAGAAAGCAAAATCGCTGCACTCCGGATCGCTGAGATATTTGAGGCCATATACATCGACGCCATCGATGAGCCGAACCCGCGGGGGAAGGTGGCGATCTTTTCTGAGCTGCTGGATCAATTTGGACTGCGCGCCGATCAAGCCATTGTTGTTGGTGATAATCCCGACTCGGAAATAGCCGCCGGAAACAGTCTTGGAATCACGACTGTGCAGATCCTGAGACCCGGAGTGCTTCCGGGCGGAAATGCAGTCCACACAATTGCTGATCTAAATGCCTTAAAGGTGCTTGTACATTCCATGGCCGCGAAAGTGCAGAGTTGACTGCATCCTGCCGAGGGCGAGGGATAGTTCCCAGGCATTAAAACCAGGTCGAATGGTTAGGCGGGGCTTGTGGGCTCCCAGAGCTCGATCGGATTGCCTTCCGGATCGTGCAGTCTGGCGAATCGTCCGTAAGGATATTTTTCGGGATCCACCGTCACCTCGATATTGGACTTCTGCAGCTGCGCTACCATGGCGTCTAAACTTCGAACTCGAAAGTTCAACATCCAGGCCTGCTGCTTCGATCCGAAGTAGTCCGTATCCATCGCAAACGGAGTGAATGAGGTCGGGCCGGCGGCCTGTTGCCACACTTGATGGTCAATCCCGAGATGAGCTTGATACCACTGCGCCAGCGTTTTGGGATTGCGGCTCCGAAAGAATAGGCCGCCGATGCCCAATACGCGCTCTGTCGGAGGATCCATTTGCGTCTCCACTTTGTCGGGCATGGCGCCCTCAGATGTTGTTACAGCCGCCCAGGTTGCCGCGCCGATTAGCAATGTTCTGCGATCAACTAGCATAGTAAGCTCTCTCTGGTATTTGGGAATCTACCTGTAGGGCTTGGTCGCGCATATAAGATACTATATATGGAGCGGTGCGACTGGTCGGAGATCTGTCGAGTGCTGGGCTAAGACCAGCAAGTTAGACGAGGATCAGCACGAATGAAGGGTATCGAAGGCAAGCGCCCGACGTACCGTACTCCTGACCAAGCGCAGTGACTCCAAGCGTTAATCCTCTGAGTCTATAAGAACGGGGTATCCATCATCGCGATCTCCCCAGAACCTAGCGGCGTCTTGAAGCTCAAGCGCGCACTCGTGCACTTGAATGAGTTGAATGTCGCATGCAACCTGTGGCTGGGGAAAAACGGAAAGCCCACTCCCAGAATTGTCTCGGACCCTGGTTCCCCCGGCTACATCCTGGTTAAGGCGACTGCCAGCGAAGTTCCCCAAGAGCAGTGTTCTTTGCTCATCGGAGATGTCGTTCAGAATCTCCGAAACGCTCTTGACCATTTGGCTTATTCCCTCGCTGTCGTCCATTCCGGTGCGTTTAGCTATGAAGATGCTCGCGATCGCCAATTCCCGATCATCGGGGACAGAAGCGCGAAAGGCGCTGCCGGGATGGGCCCTCAAATGTTCAAAAGTGCGGCACCTAAACTGATTAAGAAAATCAGCGCGCAGGCGCAAGCAATTATAGAGGGGTTGCCGCCTTTTAAGCTCGGAGGACAGTTCAAAACCCATGCCTTGCGGAAGGTTAATGAATTGGCGAATTGCGATAAACACCGATTCATACATGTCGCTGCTTGCATGAGTAGCGGGTTCATGATTAATCCCAGTGCTTCCACAAATTGCACCATCGGTCCCGGGCTCATTCAGGCATTGAACCCAATCATGGATGGCGAGACAGTAATAGCCAAAATCCCCGCTAAGCCCACGAACCCCAATCTGCAGATGAACGTGGACATCTCTCCAGTATTGCTTATTGGTTTTGCCGATGGAATCTCTTGCAAGAAGGACGTGGTCAAAGAACTCACTGAGATCCACATCTATGTTGTGACCACTGTTAACCCGCATTTATGCCATTGATGTGACTGGTTTGTATCGGACCGCGCCGCAGCCCGCAGCTCTTCGCTGAATTGATCGAATCAACCGGCATAGCATTTGGGTATTTCGCTTCAGCAGTTGCGCAAACTAGTAACGCCAGCCAATTGGCGTTGGCAATGCGCGCTCAGATCGAAACGGCGAAGCTTGTGCACTCGAACGTTCTGGCAATCTGTGTAGCTACGCACACGTTTTTTGCCCTAGATGCTGAGGCGGCGATCCAGAAGATGAGTCCAACCAAGCAATGACGCGTTCAGTCCAATCCCGTGGCGTGCTGCGGGCTACGCTGTCCCTGGTTTTGCTATGTACATTATCGCCGTCTAAGTTCGCATAAGGTATATCAAGCGCCTATTGCAAAGTGCAGCAAAGTCCTTTCAGATCAATAGATTGCCGGAAGTGGGATAGGCGCCAACCTGCACGGCGGCGCAACTCTGGGTTCTTGGCGTAACCTTTCCCAATGGGTGGCCGTATATGGAACTGTTCTTGGCTGCTGGCATGCATCAATTAGTGCCGGGAAGATAAGCTCTCTTCGTCTCAAATACCGCCATTGGCGCATGAAATCATGATTTGGAACGAAGCAATTCAACTGACTCTGGGGTTTTTGCTGTGCATGGCTACGTCGACATCATTGTCGGCGGCAGACGCAGAGGTGGTGACTTTTCCAAGCGGCTCTATCACGCTGCACGGTGTCGTTTATAGACCAGAAGGCGCTGGTCCATTCCCTGCCGTGCTCTATAACCACGGCAGCGCGTCTGGAATGCTGAGCAAGGAGGCGTTCGATGCACTAGGCCCGGTCTTCGCGAGTCGCGGTTGGGTGTTCTTTGGCCCTTTTAGGCGTGGCCAGGGTCTGAGTGCTTCGGCGGGACCTTATATTGGTTATCAAATCGCCGAGTCAAAAAAGAGCGGAGGAATTCCTGCTGCGGTAGCGACCATGGTTCGATTACTGGAAACGGACCATTTGAACGATCAGTTGGCAGCATTGGCGTGGCTGAGAAAGCAAAGCTATGTGCAATCAAACCGCATCGCCGTAGCGGGAAATTCCTTTGGGGGCGTTGAGGCGGTGCTGGGTGCGGAGAAAGGCAACTACTGCGCGGCAATCGATTCAGCGGGAGGCGCGCAGAGTTGGGCGCTCGCTCCTCAGCTGCAGACAGTCATGATACGTGCGGTTCGTAACTCAAAAGCACCAATTTTCTTTTTCCAAGCCGCTAACGACTACGATATTTCGCCGAGCGATGTCCTTTCAGCGGCGATGAAGGAGGCAGGAAAATCGTATGAGGTAAAGATCTATCCCCCGTACGGCGATTCTCAAGAAGATGGGCACGAATTGGGTTATTTCGGCTACTCTGTTTGGGCCGATGACGTGATCAAATTTCTGCAACAGCATTGTCCTGACGCGGCCAGACATTCTGATTAGTGGCGGGTATAAGGGAAAGTTCGCTGAGTTGGAATAGTTTAGAAGCCCGTAATCTATGGTTGACAGTCCGTAGCGTATAGTTCACACTTAATATCGTGTTTGTCGTCTTTCAATCCGCTACTTACGAGAAGTGGTTTCGGAAGCTGCGGGACCCCCAAGCACAAGCGCGGATCGACGCACGAGTTCGGCGGTTGTCATTGTGGGTAATCCTGGGGACGCAAAGCCCGTCGGCAGCGGAGTCAGCGAGCTGCGCATCGATTATGGGCCTGGATACAGGGTCTACTTCACGCAGCGCGGGCTTAAGCTAATTGTGCTGCTGTGCGGGGGCGACAAGCGCACTCAGGACGCAGATATCGCCAGAGCAATTGATATCGCAAGAGAGTGGAAGTAGACACCTATGGCTAGCAAGCGCCCGTCAAAGTCGGTTCGAGTGAGCTCAAAGGCAACGTTTTCGCGATGGGATCCGTCGGACCATCTGAAAACTAGGGCACAGATTGCTGCTTATCTCGATGCCTGTATGGACGAGGCTGGAGATGATCCCGCATTTATTGCAGCGGCTCTTGGAGACATCGCGCGTGCCCGGGGAATGGCTCGCCTTGCCAGGGAGACGGGCCTAACACGGGAAGGGCTTTACAAGTCACTTGCCGCCGACGGCAATCCAAGCCTAGGCACCATACTGAAGGTGATGAGGGCATTGGGTCTGAAGTTGACCCCAAAGGCGGCCTGATTGGCCGTGAACCAGGGATTGCCCGACACTCCGGAGTTTGGCCGAAATACCTACTGTTTGACCCCAACGCGAATGTCCGGATTTGACCACAGGCGGTCGCGCGCCAATGACTACTCTCGGGCCTGGAAATTGGGCCCCTCTACTGGCATTCTTGGCTTTTCCAAGCTTTGTGCTATATTTGTGCTATACCTGTCGTAGAGGAGCTCAAGTGTGGCAGCAACAACGACGATCCGACTACCCCCAAAATTGCAGGCTCGCCTAGGTAGTCTTGCCAAGCAGACGGGCCGTTCCGCCCACAGCTTGATTGTGGAAGCGGTCGAACGGCACACCAATTATGAAGAGCAGATGCGCAGCCTTGTGAAAGAGGCCCTCGCAGCTGACGCGGAAATTGAAAAGGCGGGCGAGGTCTATCGGGCTGAAGATGTTCATGCGTGGATGAAGCGGCTGGCGACTGACGCGTCTGCTCCACGGCCCAGGCCATGGCGCAGGTAGTTTATTCGGCGCGTTCACTGGAACATATTGAACGCGCCTTCCGATTCCTACGCGAAAAGAACCCCACCGCGGCGCTGGATGCCGTAGCAGCGATTCAATCGGCAGTTGACAGCCTTGGGTCGCATCCCCTAATTGGCCGGCGCATCGAAGGCGAGATCCGAGAGCTCGTCATTTCTTATGGTCAGACCGGCTACGTCGCTTTGTATCGGTTTTTAGTGCCAAAGGATGAAGTGCGCGTTCTTGCGATTCGACACCAGCGAGAGCTGGGCTTTCAGCCTTGAGGTTCCGCTTATGACCCCGTGCCACCATCGTCTGCGACCTAGCTGCTCACGTGAGTTCAGATCTGTTGTTCAGGCGTAACCTCCCGAGTTTGGCCGGAAATGGTCAGGTCGGGCCTCATCGCGATAGTTGGCCTGGAAAAATGAACTTGTGCAAACGACGATTGCCCTGATTAAGTACCGATCCGAGCCGCCTTGGAAGCAGTCATGCCAGCTCTCGCTCGCACCTACAATTTGTCGATTCAGTATCTTGACGGCAAGGGCGTTCCGAGGGACGAGGCGCGGGCGTTTGAACTGAACGCTGAAGCCGCGGAGTCCGGTTACCACGATGCAGTCCTGGCGATGGGTTGGTTTTATCTCAATGGCGTAGGCGTCGAGAGCAACGTCGAGCTCGCGGAACACTGGTATCGAAAGTCGGCGCGGCAGGGCGAGACCAAGGCAATGTTCAGTCTCGGACAGATGGCCTATCGGCAAAGAGCCTTCGAGGACGCGTACGTCTGGTTTACTCGGGCGTCGGAGAAGGGGCACGCCCGCTCTATCTATTGGCTTGGTAAGTTACACTGGCACGGCAATGGTGTGCCGTCTGCAGACAGAACGCACGCGATGACATTTTTTCAGAAGGCGGCTAGGGCGAATCAGGTCGAGGCCAAAAGACTCCTGCGGTATCTGTCTCGAATTAGGTAATTGAGGGTGGCCCTTGTATTCCGCGCTCCAGTATCAGGATCGAATCAGCACTTGCCGAAAAATGGCCGAAAATGGGAGTGACTTTCGTACATGTCCGGCCCCCGGAAAACAGGGAGTGGGGATAGTGAAGTTCAGTGGGTCAACTCTCCGTCAATCTAGCTGTATGGCGCTGGGCGCTGCCGCAGTAGCACTTGCTTCGTGCGCGACCATTATTCACCAACCACAGCTGCACGGTGTCAGCCGTGCGCAGGCCTGCTCAAACGACAATAACGTGGAATGGGACTACTTGTTCTCGGACCAGGGACCGATGTACGACAGCAATCCGGAACCCACCGCAACGGATTCGGTAACTGTCACATTGCGCACGTGCAAAGGGGACATCACCAGCGCCAACGTCAAGTACTACGATACAGCGGACAGCTCTTTCCATTGGGTGTCGATGGTCTGGGTAGCCAACGATCCGACAGGTACGTTCGACTACTGGTCGGGCACAGTGCCCGCCAGCTCCTCGGAGAAGTACTACCGCTTCCAGATCAACGACGGCTCGGCTACCGCATGGCTCAACGCCACCGGAACCACATCTTCTGAGCCCTCTTCGGGCGACTTCTTTATCATCCCGGGTTTCAAGACGCCGGATTGGATGAAAAACGGCGTGATGTACCAGATCTTTCCCGACCGCTTCTATAACGGCGACACGACCAACGACGTCACCAGTGGAGCCTACACGCACGCCGGCTGCGCGACCGAGAAACACGCGTGGGGCACGAGCGTCACCCCAAACGTCAGCGGCTGCCGGACCGAGGTGTTTTTCGGCGGCGATCTCGCGGGTATCGACCAGAAGCTCAGCTACATCAAGCAGACGTTGGGTGCGGACATCATCTACCTCAATCCCATCTTCAACTCCCCCACCAACCACAAGTACGACACACAGGACTATTACACCGTCGACCCCGCGTTTGGCACGAGTTCCACTCTGCAGCAACTGATCGGCGACATCCATAGCAGTTCAAACGGTCCGGCGGGCTACATCATCTTCGACGGCGTGTTCAACCACAGCGGCGACAGCAACTGCTGGTTCGACAAGCAACTCTACGGCTCCCTCACTTGCTCCCATCAGGGCGCCTACCAGTCCCAGTCGAGCCCCTATTACGGTTACTACACCTTCCAGTCGTGGCCCAACACCTACTCCTCTTTCTTCGGCTTCGGTGGCATGCCGAAGCTCGATTACGGCGCGAGCGGCTCGGTGGTGCGCAACCAGATCTACGGCAGCACCTCTTCGGTCATGCAGACCTACCTGTCCTCTCCCTATAACATCGACGGCTGGCGTCTGGATGTTGCGCAGGCGCTCGATGCGGGCGGCAACGGCGGCAGCGATGCCACCAACCACCAGATTGCGCAGGAGATGCGCACGGCGGTGAAATCCGTAAACTCCAGCGCCTATATCCTCGGCGAGTACTGGGGTGACGCCTCACCCTGGCTCGATGACGGCACGGAGTGGGACGGAGTCATGAACTACAACGGCTTCACCCAGCCGGTGTCGGAGTGGATTTGCGGCGTGGATTATCATGGCAAGGCCGCCTCGATCGACGAGCGTTCGCTCGATAGCCGGCTGCTCGGTGCCCGCGCAGACGTTCCGGTAAACGTGCAGGAGACCTGGACCAATGAGCTCGGTTCGCACGACACGCAGCGGTTTGCGACGAGTTGCGGTGGCGATATCTGGAAGACCTACCTCGGGCTCATCTTCCAGTTCACCTACGTCGGCACGCCCGCCATTTACTATGGGGACGAGTACGGCATGCAGGGCGGCAACGACCCGGACGACCGCCGCACGTTCGACTGGACGCAGGCCACCAGCAGCAATTCCGCCGTAGCCCTCACGCAGAAGCTGATATCGATCCGCAACCAGTATCCGCAGCTGCGGACGGGCTCATACAAGACACTGTTGGTTGATACGACCAACCACATCTACGTGTTCGGACGGTGGGATGCCAATCACCGAATCGCGGTGGTGCTCAACAACACCTCTGGTACGGAAACCGTGACGATCCCTGCATGGCAGTTGAGCATGACCAATGGCTCGTGGGTGACGGATCTGCTCACGAGCAACACCTATCAAGTCACCAACGGCAGTCTTACCGTGAGTGTCGAGGGACACTATGGCGCGATTCTCGAGCAGTAGGGATTGCGGCAGGCAGGCACGCTCCGCCGCGGCCACCTCGACACAGTGGCCGGGGGTGTTTGCGACTTTGGACCAATCGTAACGGTTTCCCGTTAATAAGATTTTGGAACAGAGCCGGACTCAATGACTTAGAAAAATCAGAAAAGTGGCATTTCGAGGTGAATCTGGTCGCTCCCAAAATCAAACGCTTGCAGACCCAAGACATATCAATCAGTCAAGACTCATCGACACCTCTTGAATAACCTGCTGTTTCAGTTCGCCTCGCAACGCGTCCACGTCTTGGCGGCGAATGGGCATGTTAGGCACTACTAGCGTTCATCTGCCATAGACCATGAGCAATCACTGGGAAGCGGACAGGATGGCACAGGGTTGGCGTAAGGTCGCCACCGGCACCTGGTATTACGACGGGACTGTTCCCAGGCCGATTGCCATCTGGGCCAAACCGGCGTTCCAGTCCGGCACACGCTACGACGAAGACGATCACCTTGACGAAAGCAGGCCTATTCCGGAAACGAAAGACGGTTTTCTTTATTGCTCTGTGCCTGCGGCGGGAGCGGACGAATTCCAGACTGTCGAGGAAGCGAAGGCCAAAGCGGACTCGCAGCCCTGGGGGCCGGTGACGTGGGACTAACCTGTGCAAAGATTCAATAGGTGGCCGTAATTGGCCGTATTCAACTGCGCAAGACAACAAGGAAGTGGTTCCATGAAATATTCAAAACTGAGCGTAGCGACCTGCTTGTTACTGTGCTCCGTTTTGGCTCTTGCTGATGGTCCAGGCACCAACCAGAGTGCGAGCGCCTCCTCACCAATGAGTCGCCAACGCACGGATTTGCAGGCACTCGACGTGCCGGCGTTGACGGTTACTCCGATCTTTCATCAGCTCGTCGCGTTCACACTGCCAGCAGGGTTCAAGACGGTTGGCGGCTTTGCAGGCCCCAACTTTTATAGCCGCGAGCACGTGCCGGACAGCGAGAGCGTTAAGAACTGGTCACGAATTATCAACGTTACAGGCGCCAAGAGTGTCGTCTCGGACCCAAAGGCCACCCTCGTAGGATTTCTCGCCGAATTTTCAAATGGATTTCGCAAGCGCTGCCCAAACACCTTTGCGGTCCTCGACTTGGGGGACCACTACGTTAGTGGCTACAATGGCCATAGTGCCGTTATTAGCTGCGGGAGTGTCCTCGTTGACGGGCAGTCACGCAGTGAAACCGCCATCGTACTCGCGGTGAGCGGAGTGGCTGACTACTACACGTTCCAGTGGGCCGAGCATGGTGAAAGTTCGCCGCAGCCGCTGCGGCTTGAAGGCGAGTACTGGGAGAAGAAACTAGCGCAGCTCGAGCCGCTAAGACTCTGCGCGATTCAGGCGGGAGAGGTGCCTCCTTATCCAAGCTGTTCGAAGGATGGCTCTCGCCCATTGCCCGAGTAAACACGCCGCCGCTCAAGAATTGGCGTGTTCAGCGATCTTAGTGAGGCAGCGTCTAGGGGTTGATCTCGGTTGATCATGTTGTGCACCTCCGTTTCGCATTGCAGTCATTGCCCCACCTTGCGTGCTAGGTGCGATGGGGCTATATTGTATCGCAAGTGCAATACACGCCGGGGTGTCATATGGCCGGAGCCAAGTCCCGAACTATTCCGCCGCTGCGGGTGTCCGAGCAGCTTCGGGCTGACGCCGAGAGCGTATTGGCCCCAGGCGAAACTTTGTCGGCGTTCTTGA
>JBEKOK010000004.1:0-33477 GCA_049521875.1 Steroidobacteraceae bacterium | reverse complement strand
GCTTCAGGTGCACGACTTCATCGTGCGAGAGCGGCAGCACGAAGTTCTCGCTGTAAGCGTACATCATGCCGAAGGTGAGCTTGTTGTGATGGTACTTGCGGTTGATCGGATCCTCGTGAAAGTAATCGAGCGTGTCGTGCATCCAGCCCATGTTCCACTTCATGCTGAAGCCCAAGCCGCCGATATCGGTCGGGCGGCTGACCAGCGGCCAGTCGGTGGACTCCTCGGCAATCACCACGGTACCGGGGCAGCGCTCGTGCGTGGCGCGGTTGAGCGTCCGCAGGAAGTCCATCGCTTCGAGATTGTGGCGGCCGCCATAGCGGTTGCGCACATAGTCGTTGCCGCGGCCAAAGTCCAGATAGAGCATCGAGGCGACCGCATCGACCCGGAGGCCATCAAAGTGAAACTCCTCCAGCCAGTAGAGCGCGCTCGAGAGCAGGAAGGCGCACACCTCGTGGCGCTCGTAGTTGAAGATCAGTGTGCCCCAGTCGCGGTGCTCGGCCTTGCGCGGATCGTGGTACTCATACAGGGCCGTGCCATCAAAGTTGGCAAGCGCATGGGTGTCACGCGGAAAGTGCCCCGGCACCCAGTCGAGCAGTACGCCGATGCCGTTGCGGTGGCATTGATCGATGAAAAAGCGCAGGTCATCCGGACTGCCGTAGCGGCTGGTGGGCGCGAAGTAGCCGGTGGTCTGGTAACCCCATGAGTCATCGAGCGGGTGCTCGGTGATTGGCATCAGCTCAAGGTGCGTGAAGCCCAGTTCCTTTACATAGGGGACCAGTTCGGCGGCCAGTTCGCGGTAGCTGTAAAAACTCCCATCCGGGTGCTGGCGCCAGGAGCCCGGGTGCACCTCGTAGATGCTCATCGGCGCATGCAGCCAGTCGCGCTCGCGACGTGCCTTGAGCCAGGGCTCATCGCCCCACTGGTGGTTCGAGCGCACGACCAGTGAGGCCGTGCTTGGGCGCCGCTCGGTGGCCCGGCCGTACGGGTCCGAGCGCAAGCCGAGCGCGCCGCTCTGCGCCAGGATCTCGTACTTATAGAGTGTTCCGGCATCGAGACCGGGCACGAACAGTTCCCAGACCCCCGAGCCGCCCAGCCGTCGCAGCGGATAGCGCCGTCCGTCCCAGCCGCAGAAAGGGCCGACCAGGCTCACGCGCTGTGCATTCGGTGCCCAGACCGAGAAACGCGTGCCATCGATCCCATCCACGTTCATCAGTTGTGCACCAAGAATGTGCCATGCATGCCGGTGCGTGCCGGCGTTGAAGGCGGCAAGCGCCTGTTCATCGATCGTGGGCAGGAAGCAGTATGGGTCGACCTGGGAGTGCACTGCGCCAGCGCCGTCGGTCCACTCCAGGACGTAGTGCGCCGGGAGCGTCTCAGGCGGCCCGTCCCAGGCAAAGAAATCACTGTCCGGAACGCGCTTGAGTTCCGGCCCATGCACAAAGTGCACTTCTCGGACCGCCGGCAGGTAGAGCAGCACACACTGGCGTGCCGCGCGCAGATGCACTCCGAGCAGCGCGTGCGGTTCGGCATGGCGCGCCGCGGCCAGCAGCGCCATCTGCGGTTCCAGCAAACCGATCCAGTCTGGTATGGGGCTCATGGTTGTAGCGCGAGCGCGCGCAGTGTTTTGGCCGACCGCAAAGGATCCGGGGAAGGTACTATACTCAGAGCAACGCCGTCGCAAGAAAACTGCACATGGCCAAACCACAGACTCGCAGCTCTTCGGGACGCTATGTCAGCCGCCTCACGAGCGGCGCGTTGGCTGTGATCATGGCTGGCGGCCGTGGCGAGCGGCTCAAGGATCTGACGCTGCACCGCTGCAAGCCGGCGACGCCCTTCGGTGGCAAGTTCCGCATCATCGATTTCGTACTCTCGAACTGCGTCAATTCCGGGATCCGCCAGATTTTCCTGATGACGCAATACAAGGGGCAGTCGCTGATCCAGCATGTGCAGCGCGGCTGGAGCTACCTGCGCGGTGAGTTCGGCGAGTTCGTCGATGTGGTGCCCGCCCAGCAGCAGATCGGCACCCAGTGGTATCGCGGCACCGCCGACTGCGTCTACCAGAATCTGGATCTGATCCGCGCCAAGCAGCCCAAACACGTGCTGGTGCTGGCCGGGGATCACATCTACAAGATGGACTACGGTCCGATGATCGCCTCGCACGTGGAGAAGGGCGCGGACATCACCGTCGGTGTGGTTGAAGTACCAGCCGAGAGCGCGCGCGAATTTGGCGTGCTCTCGGTGACCGAGTGGAATCGGGTCACGAAGTTTGCCGAGAAGCCGCGCGAGCCCGAATCGATCCCGGGGCGACCGGGCGTGGCGCTCGCTTCGATGGGCATCTATGTCTTCAACGGACGGCTGCTCGACAAGCTGCTGATCGCCGATGCGCAGAACGAGCAGTCGGCCCATGATTTTGGCAAGAACATCATTCCCGATGCAATCGAGAAGCTGCAGGTCTTTGCCTATCCCTTCACCGATGTGAAGACGCGCGCACAGAACTACTGGCGCGACGTCGGGACCGTTGATGCCTTCTACGAGGCCAATATCGAACTCGTGTACGTCGCCCCGGAACTGAACCTGTACGATGAGGAGTGGCCGATCTGGACCTACCAGCTGCACCAGCCGCCGGCGAAGTTCGTGCTCAACGAGGAAGGGCGGCGCGGCATGGCGACCAATTCGATGGTCTCGGGCGGTTGCATTGTCTCCGGAGCCAACATTGATCAGTCACTGCTGTTCTCCAACGTTCATGTCGATGAGCGCTCCAGCGTGCATCGCTCGGTAATCATGCCCGGCGTGAAAATCGGTGCCGGCTGCACGATCCGCAGGGCGATCCTCGATGAGGGCTGCCTGATTCCAGATGGCATGCAGATTGGCGTGGACCGCGCAGCCGACGCTGCGCGCTTCACCGTCAGTGACGGTGGCGTAGTGCTCGTGACCGCTGACATGCTGCAGCGAGGGGCGAGCACCGGCGCATGACCTCACCGACGCGATTCCCCGTCGTGCTGCTGTGGCACATGCATCAGCCGCACTACCGGGACGCCCTGTCCGGCCAGTACCTGCTGCCCTGGACCTACCTGCACGCGATCAAGGACTACGTGGACATGGCCGCGCATCTGGAGGCCAATCCGAAGGCCCGTGCGGTCGTCAATTTCACGCCGGTGCTGATCGAGCAGATCAACGAGCTGGCCGCGCGCGTGGCCATGCATCTGAATGTGGGTGCATCGCTCCCGGATCCGCTGCTCACGCTGCTCTCTGACGAGCCACTGCCGGTGGAACCGGGGCGTCGGCTGGCGCTGCTGCAGGCGTGCCTGCGGGCCGAGCGTCAGCATCTGATCGGGCGCTATCCGGCCTACGCAGAGCTCGCGACGCTGGCGGCGCAGCTGGGTACCCGCGAGCGCGTCGGCTATGCCTCGGACCAGTACCTGCGTGATCTTGGGGTCTGGTATCACATCGCCTGGCTGGCCGAGACCGTCAAGCGCACCGACGGGCGCGTGGCGGCGCTGGTGGATCGGGAGCGCGACTTCACCGCGACGCACCGGCGCACGCTGCTGAAGCTGATCAGCGAATTGCTCTCGGGCCTGCTGCCACGTTATCGCGCGCTCCACGAGCGAGGCCAGGTGGAACTGGCCGTCTCGCCTTACGGCCATCCGATCCTGCCGCTACTGATTGATTTCAAGGCCGCGCGCGAAGCGATTCCGAATGCGCCGCTGCCGCAGGCTCCCGGGTATCCCGGGGGCGCGGAACGCGCGGTCTGGCACATGCGCGAGTCACTGCGCATCTTTCAGGAAACCTTCGGTGCGCAGCCGGCGGGTTGCTGGCCCTCGGAGGGCGCGATCAGCGCGCCGGCATTGCGGCTGATCGAGCAGAACGGCTTTCGCTGGACGGCGAGCAGCGCCAATGTGCTGCGCGGCTGTCTCGCGCAGAGCGGTGCGGACGTGGATCTGAGCCGCCCCTACCAGCTCCCCAACAGCACGCTCAGTATTTTCTTTCGCAATGATGAACTGTCCGACCTGATCGGATTCGCCTATTCAAAATGGCACGGCGACGATGCGGTGCGCCACTTTGTGGCCGAGCTGGAGCGGGTCGCGCGCGAACACGCCGGGCAGCCGGGGCGCCTGGCCTTCATCGCGCTCGATGGCGAGAACGCCTGGGAGCATTTTCCGTTCAACGGCTACTATTTTCTCAAGGGCCTGTATGCCGCACTCTCCGAGCATGCAACGCTCGAGCTGGTCACGCTCTCGCAGTTCCTCGACACTCAGCCAGCCGCGCTGGAACTGAAGAATGTGGTCGCGGGCAGCTGGGTGCATGGGACGCTGGCGACCTGGATGGGCGATCGCGACAAGAACGCGGCCTGGGATCTGCTGGTCGAAGCCAAGCGGGTTACCGACGCGGCACTCGCCAGTGGCCGGCTTTCGCCGGCTGCGCGCGCACGCGTCGAGCGTCAGCTGGCGTTGTGCGAGAGTTCGGACTGGTTCTGGTGGTTCGGCGATTACAACCCCTTCGAGGCCGTGCGTGATTTTGATCTGCTGTATCGCCACCAGCTCACGAGCCTGTACCGGATGCTGGAGCTGGCGGTACCCGCCGCGTTGTCACAGCCCCTGTCGACCGGACGCGGCTCGCCCGAGGGCGGCGGAGTGATGCGCCGGGCCCACGAATGAGCGCTGCGGGCCGGCCGCACGCGCCGCCGGTTGCGCTGGCGGCGCGGCGCTCCGGCGTGCTGCTGCATCCCACGGCCCTCCCGGGCCTGCGCGGTGCGCTCGGGGCCAGCGCGCGGGCGCTGATCGACTGGCTCGCGGCCGCTGGGTTCAGCGTCTGGCAGGTGCTGCCGCTCGGCCCGGTTGGCAAAGAGGGCTCACCCTACTGGGTGCGCTCCGACATGGCGGGCAACACGGCGCTGATTGATCGCAGCGAAGTACCGCAGCGCGAGCACGAGCGCGCCGATTTCGAGCGCTTCTGTCACACCAACGCGTACTGGCTGGAAGACTATGCGCTGTTCGAGGTGCTCTCCGTGCAGCACGCGGGTGCACCCTGGTGGGAGTGGCCGGCGCCGCTGCGCGATCGCGAGCCCGCGGCGCTGGTTCAGGCGCGCACTGCGCAGGCGACGGCCCTTGATCACGAGCGGCACGAGCAGTGGATCTTTGCGCACCAGTGGGCGCAGCTGCGTGCCTACGCGCAGGCGCGTGGCGTGCTGCTGTTCGGGGATCTGCCGATCTACGTCGCGCCGGATTCGGTGGCCACCTGGTCACAGCCGGCGCAGTTCGAACTGACCGGCGAGGGGCGGCCGGCCGCGCTCTCGGGCGTGCCGCCCGATTATTTTGCCGAGGACGGCCAGCTGTGGGGCAATCCGCTGTACCGCTGGGCGCAGGCCGAGCGCGACGGCTTTGCGTTCTGGCGGGCGCGGCTGGCCGCACAGATCCGCCGTTTCGATCTGGTGCGCATTGATCACTTCCGCGGCCTCGCGGGCTACTGGTCGGTGCCGGCGGGTGCCAAGACGGCGCGCGAGGGCCACTGGCGTCTGGCGCCCGGGCACGAGCTGCTGCGCGTGCTGGAGCGTGACCTGCATGGCCTGCCGCTGGTGGCCGAGGATCTGGGCGTCATCACGCCCGATGTCACGGAGCTGCGCGAGCGCTTCGGCCTGCCAGGCATGCGCGTGCTGCAGTTTGGCTTCGATGGCCACGCCACCAATCCACATCTGCCACACAATCTGGTCCGCAATGAGCTCGTGTACACGGGAACCCACGACAATGATACGACGCTTGGCTGGTACCGCAGCCTCGATGCGGAGAGCGAGGCACGCGTGAACCTGTATCTGGGGTGCACCAGCGCTGACATGCCGATGGGGCTGGTGCGCGCAGCGCTCGCCTCGGTCGCGCAGCTGGCGATCGTGCCGGTGCAGGACCTGCTTGCACTGGGCTCCGAGGCGCGCTTCAACATACCCGGCACCGCGCAGGGTAACTGGCAGTGGCGCATGGCTGCCGGCGCACTGGATGAGACGCTGGCGCGCCGCTATCGAACTTTGAATCAGCTCTATGGACGCCACAGCGCGGAGGGCCAATAGGCCATGAACGATCACTCGATGCGCATGCTGCTGCTGGTGCCGATCACAGCGATGCTCGCCGCATGCAGTGCGATGCTGCCCAAGCTCGAGCCGCCAAAAGTGGATCTGGTCGGCGTCGCGATCGAGGGCGGCAACCTCAAATCCGAGCGCTTGGGGTTCACGCTTGAAGTGACGAACCCGAATAACCGCACACTCGCGGTCGAGAGCATCGACTATGTACTGACCCTCTCGGGTGTTGATTTTGGCACCGGCACCAACGCCGAGCCCTTCACGCTCGCAGCCCTCGGCCAGACCGAGGTCCAGCTGCAAGTGACCGCGGATCTGGCCAAGGCATTTCAGGCAGTGCTTTCGCACCTGGGTGAGCCTTCGCTCGCGTACCAGGTCAGCGGCCACGTCAAGCTGGCGCACAGCGTGATACCAGTCTTTCCGTTCACGGCCCACGGCCACATCGCGATCAAGTAGCGCGCGCGCCCGGGCGGCAGTTCAAACCGCGGCGAGCCGCTGGTACTGCTCGATGTAGTAGCCGACCTGATGCGACCAGGAATAATCCATGGCCATGCCGTTCTGCACCAGGCGGCGCCAGCTGATCTTGTTCGCGTATAAATCGAGCGCCGTATTGACCGCCCACAGCACCCCCGTCGTGTTGTAGTGCTCAAAGACAATGCCGGTGCCGGTGCCCGCGGCCGCATCGAAGGGTTGCACGGAATCCGCAAGGCCCCCGGTGCGACGCACGATTGGCACGGTGCCGTAGCGCAGGCTGTACATCTGGTTCAGCCCGCAGGGTTCATAGTGCGAGGGCATCAGGAACATGTCGCTGGCCGCCTCGATCCAGTGCGCGCGCGCATCGCTGTAGCCGCGATGGAAAAACACCCGCCGCGGATGCTCGCGCGCCAGCGTGGCGAAGAACTGCTCATAGCGTGCCTCGCCGGCGCCCAGCACCGCGAGCGAGAAATCGCGCGTGGCGAGCAGCGCCGGGAGCGCCTCGAGCAGCAGATCAAATCCCTTCTGCGTCGCCAGACGGCTGACGATGCCCACCAGTGGCCGCCGCTCGCCAATTTCCAGTCCAATCTCGGCCAGGAACTGTGCTTTGAGCTCCGTCTTGATGCCGAGCTGCCGCGGTCCATAGACACGGGGCAGGTGCCGGTCATTGCGCGGGTCCCACTCGGCATAGTCCACGCCGTTGAGGATGCCCACCAACGCGCCGGCGCGCGCGCGCAGGATGCCCTCGAGGCCCATGCCGAAGGTACTCGTCTGAATCTCGAGCGCGTAGGTCGGGCTCACGGTCGTGATCAGATCCGCGTAGGCGAGACCGTGACGGAGCATGTTGATATGCCCGGCCCGCAGTTCCTCCTGGTGCAGCCACTGCTTGTCGGGCACCGGCAGCAGCTCTTCGCGCCGTTCTGAACCGACCACGCCCTGGTAGCCGATATTGTGCACGGTCATGACGCTGCGGGTTTTCGCGAACAAGGCGTCCCAGTGATAGACCGTGCGCAGCCACAGCGGCCCCATGGCGGTGTGCCAGTCATTGCAATGCAGGATCTGCGGCGCAAAGCCCATGCGCTGGCAGCAGATGAAGGCTGCATGCGTGAGCAGCAGGAAGCGGCGGTACTCATCCGGATCGTTGGTGTAGAGCGCGCCACGGTTGAACATCGCCGGGCAGTCGATCAGGTACACCATGGCCTGGGAGCCTGGCAGGCGCGCGGTCTGCACAGAGAAGCGGAAGTCGAGCGTGCCGATGCGCAGCGCCACATCCTGCAGAAACTCGACCGGGTAAATCTCGAGGCCCTCGCGCGCGATGCTTGCGTAGCCCGGCATAAAGAGGCGGATGTCGTGACCTGCGGCGTGCAGGTACTTGACCAGCGCGCCTGACACATCGGCCAGACCACCCGCCTTGGCGAACGGCGTCATTTCGGCGGTGATGAAGCAGATCTGCAGAGCCATGAAGGGGCCGAGTCTACCCCAGCCCGGCGGCACTCAAGTTACGGCGGGTTATCATGGCCAGCATGCGTCGCTTTGCCGTGATCCTGACCGTGGTGGCTGTCATCCTGGTAGCGCTGGCGGCTGGCTGGGTGGCCGCTGACCTGCCGAACTGGTGCCGGCGGCTGGACGTGTGCGCCCGGCCGCCGGTCCTATCAACTCAAAAAGTCCAGAGAACTCCGGCCGATATCAGGCCCTGACGGCCGGTCGGGGCGTTGAAGCCCTCGTACTCGAGCCGCACACCCAGATTGTCGAACTTGATCTGCCCGCCGCCACCCCAGGCCGCCACGACGTTGGTTTGATCAGTGTAATAGAGAGTATTTGCGCCACCGCCACCCACGGGGCCTGCTACCACCAAGGCACGAGCCGTGACTGAAGCGCCACCGGCTTTGACGAACAGATCCCCGATTCCATAGGGCAGATAAAGCACGCCGAAGGCGGCCTCACCGCTGGATTTGGCGCTGACATTAAGCGCAGCAATCATTCGGGATGGACTGCCGAGGTCGAAGTACTCGGCCTCCGCGCCAAGCCATGGGATCGGACGGATGCCCGCTATCACCTTCCAGCCGGTGTCGTGCTGCTCGGCGCCGCCGCTCACGGCATCGATGTACTGGGTCGAATAGCCGATCGCACCGCCGGCGTACCATCCCAGGTCATCGGCGCGCGCGGCGTAGCTCACGGCGGCGGCGGCCAGCGCGATGCCCGTGAGCAGTGAAGATCTGGCAAAACTGTGCATGAACTAGCTCCTAAATGACTCGGATCAGCGACCGAACTGCAATCCGCCGGCCGCCCCGAGGATCGGTACTGTGCCCCAGCCTCAGCGCGCCTGCGAGCGGCAGGCAATTGAACTACAACGGGTTGCTCTGGATCTTGTTGACTGTCCCGGCGGCCTATTGTTCCAACCGGCAGCGCGCAGCAGCTTTCGGATTGCCTGGCGCACGCGCGCCTTGCATGCTCTGACCATGAAAGACAACGACACCTATCTTAATGCACGGGATTTTGCGCGCATCGCGCGGGTACTGGAGTACATCGACCGGCACTGGGCTGAGCAGCCCTCGGTGATGCAGCTGGCGGCCCAGGCGCGCTTGTCGCAGTTTCACTTCGAGCGTCTGTTCCGGCGCTGGGCGGGCCTAAGCCCCAAGCAGTACCTGCAAACCGTGACCGGCGCCGCCGCGCGACAGCGCCTGCGCCAGCAGCAGAGCGCGCTGCAGGCCGCGCTCGAAGTCGGCCTGTCGGGCCCAAGCCGCCTGCACGATCTGATCGTCAAGCTCGAAGCGATGAGCCCGGCCGAGTACGCGGCCCAGGGTGCCGGCGTGCGCATCGAGTATGGCACGGCCGAAACACCCTTCGGACAGATGGTGTGCGGCCAGAGCGCGCGCGGCGTGTGTCACCTGGCCTTTAGCTCGCAGACGACGCGCGCCGCGGCGACCGCTGAGCTGCGCGCGGCGTGGCCGGCAGCGGATCTGCACTGGAATCCGGCGGCGGCCGAGGCGCTCGCCGAGCGGCTGTGGCCGGTCGCGCGCAGCAGCGCGGGCGGCGAGATCACACTGCACGTGCGCGGTACGAATTTTCAGCTGCGCGTCTGGCGCGCGTTGCTCGAGCTGGCACCGGCCCAGGGCACCAGCTACGGCGAGCTGGCCCGCAGGATCAGGCATCAGGGTGCCGCGCGGGCGGTCGGTGGTGCCGTCGGCGCGAACCCGGTCGCCTGGCTGATCCCGTGTCACCGCGTGCTGCGGGCCGGCGGGATCCTGGGCGATTACCACTGGGGGCCGGAGCGAAAACGCACGATGCTCGCCTGGGAGCAGCTGCAGGTCGCGCGCGCCTCGGCGGCATCCCCGGCCCCGCTGTCAAGACCCGAAAATATCGCAAGTTATTGATATTAAATAATAATACGCTGTAATAGCCGGGCGCGACGCCGGCCCCGCTGGTAGAATTTGCACCCCCAGCAGGTGTCCGGATTATGACAGTCTCGCCCTATCAGCAACTCGAACAAGAATGGCGACGGCTGCATGCGTTCCGTGGCGCACTCTCGCTGCTGCGCTGGGATACCGCCGTGATGATGCCGCGCGGCAGCGCCGATGTGCGCGGGGAGCAGCTCGCTGCCCTCGAAACCGAACATCACGCGCTGCTGACCTCCCCGAAGGTGACCCGGCTGCTCGAGCGCGCCCAGGCCAACGTGCAGCAGCTCGAGGACTGGCAGGTCGCCAATTTGCGGGAGATGCGCCGCCAGCGCGATCACGCGATCGCCACGCCGGTCTCGCTGGTCTCGCGGCTGATCAAGGCCGCGGCCCGTGCCGAAGGCATGTGGGCCGAGGCGCGGCGCGAGAACAACTTCGCGCTGTTCGCACCGCACCTGGAAGAAGTCGTCAAGCTGGTGCGCGACAAGGCGGCGCTGCTCGGGCAGGCGCTGAACCTGCCGGCCTACGATGCGCTGGTGGATGAGTTCAGCCCCGGAATTGCCACCGCCGACATCGACACCATCTTCAGGACGCTCTCGCGCCGTCTGCCGACGATGATCCGCGCCACGCTCGAGGCGCAGCAGCAAGAAACGGTGCTGCCGATCACCGGCAAGTTCGCTGCCTCCAAGCAGCGCGCGCTCACGGTCGAGATCATGAAGGCCATCGGCTTTCCGTTCGAGCGCGGGCGCCTCGATGAGAGTGAGCACCCATTCACTGAAGGCGTCGCGGGCGATATCCGCGTGACCACGCGCTTTGATACTTCGGAACCGTTCAACGGCCTGCTCGGGGCACTGCACGAGACCGGCCATGCGATGTATGACCTGGGCATGCCGGTGGCGTGGCGCGACCAGCCGGTCGGGCGCGATCGGGGCATGACACTGGAGGAGAGCCAGTCGCTGCTGCTCGAGATGATCGTCGGCCGCAGCCGCCCGTTCGTACGCTATCTGCAGCCGCTGGTGCTCAAGCACCTGGGAGTCACCGGCCCGGAGTGGGAACCGGATAACATCTACCGGCGCCTGAACCGCGTGCATCGCGGCCTGATACGCGTGGATGCCGATGAAATGAGTTACTCGCTGCACATCATGCACCGCTATGAACTGGAGAAGCAGCTGCTCTCCGGCCAGCTCATCGTCAAGGAACTGCCGGAGGCCTGGAACGCCGGCATGGAACAGCGCTTCGGTCGCCGGCCGGAGAATTTTGCCGAGGGCTGCCTGCAGGATGTGCACTGGGCGCTGGGCTCGTTCGGCTACTTCCCCTCCTATGCGCTCGGCATCGTGATCGCGGCGCAGTTCTGGGAAAGCCTGCGCTCGCAGGTCCCGGACCTGGAGGGCCAGATCGGTGTCGGGGATTTCTCCGGGCTGTCGGGCTGGCTGCGCGAGCACGTGCATGGCCTGGGTGCCAAGGTGCCGGTCAAGGAGCTGATCAAGCAGGCGAGTGGCCATACGCTCGGGCCCAACGCGCTGCTGCGGTATCTGGAGAACAAGTACCAGAGTGCCAACGCGTGAGTGAGCCGGTGCCGAGGGACTCAGCCACCTTCCGGCGCCTGAGCGCGCGCCTGCGCGGGCTGGCCGGCAAGGCGATCGACGCCTACCGCATGATCGAGGAGGGCGATCGGGTCATGGTTTGCCTCTCCGGTGGCAAGGACTCGTACACGCTGCTCGACCTGCTGCTCTCATTGCAGCGCGCGGCCCCGCTGCAGTTCGAGCTGCTCGCCGTCAACCTGGATCAGAAGCAGCCCGGGTTCCCGGCCCACGTGCTGCCGGACTACCTGCGCGCACGCGGCGTGCCGTTTCATATCATCGAGCAGGACACTTATAAGGTGGTGCGCCGGGTCATTCCCGAAGGCCGCACGATGTGCTCGCTGTGCTCGCGCCTGCGGCGCGGTGCCCTCTACAACTTTGCCGCGAGCCATGGCATCACCAAGATCGCGCTCGGACATCACCGCGATGACATCATCGAGACGCTGTTCCTGAATCTCTTTCATGGCGGCAGGCTCAAGGCCATGGCGCCCAAGCTGCGCTCGGATAACGGCCAGCACGTGGTGATCCGGCCGCTGGCCTTCATTGCCGAGCGTGATATCGCCCGCTATGCCAATGGCCGCTCGTTCCCGATCATCCCCTGCAACTTGTGCGGCTCGCAGCCGAATATGCAGCGCCAGGCGATCAAGCAGATGCTGGCGGCGTGGGAAGAGCAGCATCCGGGTCGCAGCGAATCGATCTTCTCGGCGCTGCGCGCGGTCGAGCCCGCGCACCTGGCCGATGCGCGGCTGTTCGATTTTGCGGGACTGCGCGCCCAGCGGCCGCCGGCTGGCGCAGAGGCCGTTGGCAGCGCGCCGGACTGGGACGCGCTCGCCGACCGCGAGCTGTTTCACGGACAGCCTGCGTGAGCGAGCTGCGGCCGCCGCTCGCCAACAGTTACTGGGTATTGCCCGGTCGCCTGCTGGCGGGCGAATACCCGGCCACGAGCGATGGGCAGAGTGCGGCCGAGCGTATCGAGCTGCTACGGGCGGCAGGCATCAGCTGTTTCATCGACCTGACCGAGCCCGGGGAATGCGAGCCGTACGAGAACCTGTTGCCGCTCGAAATCGAATACCTGCGCAAGCCCATTCCGGACCAGCAGGTGCCGCGCGCCACCGCGCACATGCACGAGATTCAGATGGAACTGGACATGGCGCTCGAGAGCGGACGCGCCGTGTACGTGCACTGTCGCGCCGGCATTGGCCGCACCGGCACGGTCATCGGCTGCTTCCTGATCGAGCGCGGTGCCGCACCCGAGCGCGCGCTCGAGTTGCTCAACGAGCTGTGGAAGCAATGCGCGCGCTCGGCCAGCTGGCCGCTGGTGCCGCAGACCGAGGAGCAGGCCGACTACATTCGCGACTGGCGCCCGCGGCATGAGCCAGCGCCGGTTGCACCAAGGCCGGTGGCCGATGAACTGCCGCTACGGGTCGTGGGCTCATTGCGCGAGCGCTTTCTGGGTGCACTGCTCGGGCTCGCCACCGGCGATGCGCTCGCAGCGGCCACGCAGTACCGCCGCCCCAAGAGCTTTCCGAATGTCGGCGACCTGCTGGGCGGGGGACCCTTCGATCTGCCGCGCGGCGCCTGGAGCGATGACACCGCGATGGCCCTGTGCCTGGCCGCGAGCCTGAGCGAGAAGGAACAATTTGATCCCAGGGATCAGTTGCAGCGTTACGTGCGTTGGCAGCGCGAAGGCTACTTGAGCGCCACCGGGCAGTGCGTGGGCATCACGGCCTCGACCGCGCGCGCACTGGCGCTCGGGCAGCGGCGGCGCCAGCCGTATTCGGGTTCACACGATCCGACGCAGCTCGATCCGGAGCCGCTGTCGCGCGTGGCGCCGGCGGTGCTGTTCAGTTTCGCCGATGCCGCCCAGGCGATCCAGGCGGGCGGCGATGCCGCGCGGGTTACCTGCCAGGCACCGCTGGTGGTCGATGCCTGCCGCCTGCTCGCGGCACTCGTGCATGCGGCGCTGCGCGGGGAGCCGCGCGCGCAGCTGCTCAAGCCCTCGCCGGCGCAGTTCAGTGCGCGCCCGTTGCATCGGGAAGTCGAGGCGCTGCTGGATACGATTGACGATGCGGCGCGTGCCAACGGCGGCGCGCTCGATGTCCTGCGCCTGGCGCTGCGCGCGTTCCATGCAACCGACAACTTTCGCGATGGCGCGCTGCTGGCCGTGAACCAGGGCGGCAACTCCGATGTCATCGGCGCGGTCTATGGACAGCTGGCCGGCGCCCACTACGGCGTCAACGCGATCCCGCCGGGGTGGCTCGCTGCGCTCGCGCTGCGCGACAAGATCGAATCGCTGGCCGATGCGCTGCTGACCAGCGCGCTGGTGCGGGTCGCCGCCAGCGTGCGCGCCTCGTGAAGCGGACAGGGCACGCGTGGGAGCGCCTGAGCGATGAGCAGCTGCTGAAGCTGCGCCTGTGCGATCTGCACCTGCACCTGCCCAGTTCGCGGCTGCGCGCACCGCTCGATCGGCTGTACGCGGAACTTGCGAGCCGCGGCATCCGCTTCCGTCCGCACGTCTGGTTTGCCGAGGAGTGGTTCTCTCCCGATGGCGTGGCAGGTTTCGCGGTGCCGTTCTATCTGGCGCATCCGCGGCTCACGCGCCTGGAGAAACGCTACACCCACGAAGCCGAAGGCAGTAATCGCAACTGGCTGATGCGGATCTTAAGGCACGAGGCCGGCCACGCGCTCGACTCAGCCTACCGCCTGCGCCGGCGCGCACGCTGGCGGGCGCTGTTCGGACCGGCCTCGAGCCGCTATCCGACCCAATACCGCGCCCGCCCCGGCAGCCGCCGCCACGTGCAGCACCTCGGCGAGTGGTATGCCCAGGCGCATCCGGCCGAAGACTTTGCCGAGACCTTCGCCGTCTGGCTCAAGCCGCGCTCGGACTGGCGGCGGCGCTACGCTGACTGGCCGGCGCGCCACAAGCTCGAATTCGTGGCCGAGGCCGCCGAGCAGATGCGGCGCGAGCGGCCCGCGGTGCGCCAGCGCCTCCTGATCGAGCCACTGTCCGAGAACACACGCACGCTTGAGCAGCACTTCCGGCGCAAGCTCGCCCGCCGGCTGCGCTTGCGTCGGCCGCTGGCCGACCGGCTGCTGCGCCGCGCATTTCGCAGCGACCGGCCGGCGCGCTGGCCGCGACCCGCGGCGGCGCTGCTACGGGCTCATCGCACCGAGCTGCTGGCCAGCGTTATTCGTCGCAGCCATGCTGATCGCTACGCTGCCCAGCAGCTGCTGCGCCTGGCGATCGAGCGCTGTGAGTTCCTCGATCTTTACGTGCGTGGCTCGAGCGCGCTGGCACTGCGGCGTGCGCGCGCGACTCTGGTGCGTCTGGCCAAGGCCTATGCGACCAGCGAGGGGCTCGGATGGCGACTGTAAAGAAACAGCGGATACTGGTCGTGGTGCACCAGAGCCTGGTGCCGCCCGAAACGTTGCAGGGCTACAGCGAGAAGCAAATCGATGAGTGGCGCACCGAGTACGAAGTGGTCGTGGCGCTCAAGGAGAGCGGCCACACGGTGCAGACCCTGGGCGTACTCGATTCGCTGACGGAGCTGCGTACTGCGCTGGTCGATAACAAGCCAGACCTGGTCTTCAACCTGCTGGAGGAATTCAACGGCATCGTCACCTACGACCAGCATGTCGTGGCGTTCCTGGAACTGATGCGCCAGCCCTACACCGGCTGCAATCCGCGCGGTCTGCTGCTGTCGCGTGACAAGGTGCTGTGCAAACAGCTGCTGGCCTTCCACCGCATCCCCTCGCCGCAATTCGCGGTATTTCGCCGCGGGCAGCGCTTCCATCTGCCGCGCCGGCTGCGGCTGCCGCTGTTCGTCAAATCCGCGACCGAGGATGCCTCGCTCGGAATCGCGCAGGCCTCGGTGGTCGATGATGCCCAGAAGCTGCGCGAACGCGTCCAGTTCATGCACGAGCAGATTGGCTCGGATGCGCTGGTGGAGGAATACATCGAGGGGCGTGAGCTGTACGTGGGCATGCTGGGAAACGAGCGCCTGACCGCGCTCCCGGAATGGGAGATGCAGTTCGGTTCGATGTCCGAGTCGGTGCGCGGCATCGCGACCCGCAAGGTCAAGTGGGACCGCGCCTACCAGAAGAAGTACGGCATCACGACCGCCGGCGCAGTCGATCTGCCACCTGGGGTCGAAGTGCAGCTCGACCGCCTGGCGCGGCGTATCTACCGTGCGCTGCACTTATCCGGTTATGCGCGCATCGATTTTCGGATGCGGCCCGATGGCAGCCTGTTCGTGCTCGAAGCCAACCCCAACCCGAATATCGCCCGTGACGAGGACTTCGCGGCCTCTGCCAAGGCCGCAGGTATTGACTATAAGCCACTGCTTGAGCGCATCATGCGGCTGGGTCGCAACTATCGGGCGGAGTGGCGTACGTTCAATGTCTGAATCGATGCATCGAACTGCTCTGGCGCTGGCACTGCTGGTGGCCTGCGGCGTGGGCAGCGCGCTCGCCTCGAGCAAGGACGATCAGGATTTCGCCGCGCTGCTGGCGCTGCTGCCCGGTACCTACCAGAATTTCACCCAGGCCAATTCCGACAAGAACGATGGCGTCGAGCCGGCACACGGCAAGGAACTGCTGACGGTGCTGGAGCTTGAAGCCCAGGTGCTGGCAGAGCACGTGTACTACGTGGTCGAGGCCGCCGCCGATGACTCGCACCGCATCTTCTCAGAGCGCCTCTGGGTGCTCGAGCAGGCCAAGGGCGGCGTGTTCATCCAGTCGGTCTATGCCTTCGCCCAGCCAGAGCGCTGGCGTGCGGGCATGAGCAGCCCGGAACTGTTCCAGGCACTGGTGCCCACCGACCTGCATCGGCTCAACGGCTGTGAAGTGATCTGGCACCGTAATACCGTGGCCTTTACCGGCGCCAACAACGGCGCCACCTGCACTCTCAGCGCCGGCGCCGATGAGCCCAATTACCACCTGATCCAGCAGCTGTGGTTGAGCGGCGAGCAGTTCTCGATCAGCGAAGTGCGCACCGATGAACTGGGCAAGCCGATCGGGGCCGCGTATGTCGATCCGATCTTTCGCTTCGTACGCCGCGCCGCCGCCGCGCAGTAGCGCGCGCCACTAGCCCTCGCTGGCCGCGGCCAGCACCCACGCCTGCAGATACGGATCAGCCAGCGCCGTGTCCTGGTAGCGCTGTGCCTCGGGCTGCAGTGCCGCACCATAAGTGCGAAAGCGCAGCACCACCGGTGCAAACATCGCATCAGCAATGCAGTAGCTGCCAAACAGCCACGGGCCATCCGCACCAAATTCGCGCCGGCAACTGATCCACAGCGCCTGGATGCGCGCGATATCGGCGGCCAGCGCCGACGTCATGTCGGTATGTAATCCGACAGCGTTGGTATCCATAGGCCACAGCGCTCGCAGCGTGGCGAAGCCTGCGTGCATCTCGGCGCTGACCGAGCGGGCCACGGCGCGCGCCGCGCGCGTGCTGGGGTAACCGGCGCCAGCCAGCTCGCACAAGTATTCGCAGATCGCAATCGACTCCCACACCACGAGCGCGCCATGGCGCAAAACAGGCACCCGCGCTGTCGGGCTCGCTGCTGCCAGCTGCGCGGCCGAGTCGGGCTGATCGAGGCGGATCAGCTGCTCGCGAACGGTGATACCGAGATGGCGCGCCAAGAGCCACGGGCGCAGCGACCAGGAAGAGAGACTCCTGGTGCCGAGGATAAGTGTGACGTCGGTCATCGTGCGGCGACTCCTGTTAGCAGACACCGATAGCGGCTGCCAGCATGGCGAGCTTCTTGCTTGGATTTAACTCAGGAATCGTGACTGGGTCGGAAATCCGACTGTCACGACTCGTGTTGAACTGTAACAGCCCCTGCAGCCACGTGAGGTGCGCGATCATGGAGCAAACGAGCGGAACGGGCGGCGTGATGCCGGTAGCCAACCTCGCGGAGTACTTCCGCGATGCGCTGGGAAGTGCGCTCTCGCACCAGCATGTGGCGGTCGAAGACCAGACGGCCCACTACCTTGTGAACATGCTCACACTTTTCGCGCGGGCCGATCAGCTGTTCGAGCAGACTCCCGATGGTCTGCGCATCCGGCCGCTGGTGCAGATGTTCACCGAGGCGCTCGAGGCGCCGAGCGTCGCCGAACGCGAGTACGCGCTGCAGCGGCTCGGGGACGTGTCGCTGTTCATCGCGGGTTTCTTCGCCCATGGCTTCGCGCGCAAGCTGATCGACATCGACTATCACATCGCGATGGGTGGCCGTGCCTACGGCACCCTCGCGGCCTCGCTCGCGCGTGGCCGGCGCCGCGTGCTCGGGCAGGTGTTTGCCGAACTGGCAGCCAAGTTCCAGCCGCTGGTCGATGCGCTGGGCGAGATCAGCGATGCTGGCCGTCGCTACACGCAGCAGGATGTGCTGCGTCTCTACGAGCTGTGGCTCAAGACCGGCAGCGAGCGGGCGCGTTCGTTGCTGCGCAAGCTCGGCGTTGAAGCCGCCCCGGTGGCGGTCAGTGCACACTGAGCGCTCCGGCGCGCTCTTAAACCAGCTGCAGTCGCTGCTGGCCGGCATCTATGATGTACCGATCGCCTACGATGTGGCCGAGTTCCTGCTGACGGATCGCAAGCGCCTGCCGCTCTCGCACGGCGCCAACGCGGGCGATGAACAGGTGCTGGTCGCGAGCGAGGCCGATGCGCTTGAGATCGGCGTATTTCTTGAGCCCGCGGTGCTCGAGCGCCTCACGCAGGCCAACCCGCTCGATGCCCTGCACGGGGGCAACCTGGCCGACTACTGGACCGCGCTCGAGGGCGTGAGCCACTTCATCTATCTGGCATTCAATGCGATCCACGATCGGCCGGTGTCGCTGCTGGAGCTGGAATTGCAGGCCGAGATCGACAAGTACGTGAGCACGCTGTGGCTGCTGCGCGCCCAGGATCCGGCACGCTTTCCGGCCGAGGTCCACAATGCGCTGTTCGTGCGCGCGCACGTGGACGTCACGCTTGCTGGTGCCCGCATCGGTCTGTACCGCCAGGCCAATGCCTATGCCGAGCGCTTCTGCCGGCACCTGTCCGCAACGCTGCGCTCGCGCGCGACGAGTGATCGCGCCCTGGCAGTTGCGGAGCTGCGGCGCTTCTATCGCCTGAGTGAGGAACGCAAGGTGCGGCATATCGACCGCACGAGCTAGGGCACTGGAAAGGCTACTTGGGCTTGCCGCTCTTGAGCGCTTCGACCTGGCGCTTGACGCGGATCCATTCCGAGAGGCGGCGCAGATCCGACTGGCGCTGACCGACATCATTGGCGCGCAGGTTCGGAAAGGTGTCATAGGGATTGCAGCCGGTTTCTGGCGTTGCCGTCGGCTGGTTCTCGACCACGGCTACGCTGCGTGGTTCGCGCACCTTTTGCCAAAGATCCTTGGCACCGCTGGGTTTAGGCCGATCCGTCATGACTGATTCATTCTCCGCAAAGACCGTGCTGTGGCACTGTGTTAGAGCGCCCCAGTCCCCTGTTGTTGATCCCATGTTAGCAAGGTCGCACGCGCTCTTAATAGACCCAGCGCCGTCTTGCCATCGTTGATCTCGCCAGCTTCTGCCCGCTGGCAGGCTGCGGCCAGATCCACCCAGTGGATCTCGATGACCTCGGCAGCTTCGTGCGCCATCTTCACCGCACGCAGTCCGAGCGCAAGGAACAGGTGTACGGTTTCGGTAAAAACCCCGGGCGAGCTGACGACCTCCCCGAGGCTGTGCCACCGGCTGGCCTCGGTGCCGGCTTCCTCGATGAGCTCGCGCTGGGCAGTGACCAGCGGCGGCTCCGAGGGCTCGAGTTTGCCGGCCGGCAGCTCCCAGATGTAGCCACCGACCGCGTGGCGATACTGGCGGATCAGGCACACACGGCGCTGTTCGTCGATCGCCACTGCGGCGGCTCCGCCCGGATGGTGAATGATCTCGAGGTCGACGGTATGGCCATTGGGCAGCTCCACCGTCTCGACATTGACAGTAATGACCCGCCCGGTCAGTACGTTGCGAATGCGCTGCACGCTCATCAGGACTCCAAAGGTTGCCGCGGTGAGGGGATTTGAGGTCAATTCGTCCAAAGCCTAGCGGCTTCTTCGCCCAATGTGGAACGGTCGACAGACCGCGGGGGCCCGAATGCGTTTCCATGGGCCAGAGTGCACTGCGGGCCCTGCAACTAGGGCCCCGCACGCTGGAAACGGCCTTCGACCCCCGGTGGAGTGGTCCGGACCGTGCGTGCGTCGCAGCTTTATATAGCTTTCGGTAGCCGCCCGGCAGGGGCGGGTCGTATATTTAACTTATGGCAGCAGTTGACCCATTCAGCGCCCTGAATATCGCCCAGCGGCGAGCCGCGACGTATGGCGACCCGCTGCCCGAGCGCAAGGGCGTGCGCTGCGGACCGCTGCTGGTAGTGGCCGGTGCGGGCACCGGCAAGACCAACACGATCGCGCATCGCGTCGCGCACCTGGTGCTGCAGGGCGTGGACCCGGCGCGCATCCTGCTGCTGACCTTCACGCGTCGCGCGGCGATCGAGATGCGCCGGCGGGCCCATGAGATCGTGCGCCAGGCACTCGATGACACGCTCGGCGGCAAGAGCCAGCAGGTGCTGCAGCGCCTGGCCTGGGCCGGCACCTTTCACGCGATCGGCAACCGCCTGCTGCGTCATTACGCCCGCCAGCTGGGCCTGGAACCGAACTTTACCGTGATCGACCGCGCCGACTCGGCCGACCTGTTCGACACCGTGCGTAATGATCTGAAGCTCTCCGACAAGAGCGAGCGCTTCCCGCGCAAGGACACGTGCCTCGCGATCTACTCGCTGCGCGTGAACACCCAGAAGACACTGAAGGAGACCCTCGAGCAGCAGTTTCCATGGTGCCTGTCCTGGGAAGAGGATCTGGCCAAGCTGTGCCGCGCCTACGTGGAACGCAAGCAGCACTATGCGATGCTCGACTACGATGATCTGCTGCTCTACTGGCACGCGATGATGGGCGAGCCGAAGCTGGCGCAGCATGTGTCGGCACACTTCGATCACGTGCTGGTCGATGAGTACCAGGATACCAACCGGCTGCAGGGAGAGATCCTGCAGGCGCTCAAGCCCGATGGCAGCGGCGTGACCGTCGTGGGCGACGATGCGCAGGCGATCTACTCGTTCCGCGCCGCCTCGGTCGAGAACATCCTCGGCTTCCCCGAGCGCTTCACGCCGCGGGCCGAGATCGTCACGCTCTCGCAGAACTACCGCTCCACCCAGCCGGTGCTGGAGGCGGCCAATGCGCTGATGAGCGAGGCGCCGAAGCAGTTTCGCAAGCACCTGATCGCGGTGCGCGGCACCGGCGTGCAGCCCCAGTACGTGACGATCGATGAGCTGTCGGCGCAGGCCGAGTATGTGTGCATGCAGATCCTCAAGCGGCGCGAGACCGGCGTCTCGCTGCGCAGCCAGGCGGTGCTGTTTCGCAACGGCAGTGCCAGCGACCTGCTCGAGATCGAGCTGACCAAGCGCAAGATCCCATTCGTGAAATACGGCGGCCTGAAGTTCCTCGAGGCATCCCACGTCAAGGATCTGCTCGCAGTGCTGCGCTGGGCTGATAATCCGCGCAATACGCTCGCCGCCTTTCGCGTGCTGCAGTTGCTGCCCGGCATGGGCCCGGCCAATGCGCAGAAGGTACTGGATGAGATTGCGGCCAAAGGTGGTGCGCTCTCGGCCATGACCGATTGCAAGCCCCCGACAGGCGCGCGACTTGATCTGCCACGGCTGGCCAAGCTGATGAGTGCGCTCACCGAACCCGAAAAGCCCTGGCCCGGCCAGATGCGGCTGGTGCGTGACTGGTACAAGCCCCATCTGGAGCGGATCTACGAGCAGGCGCATGCGCGGGTAGGAGACCTGGATCAGCTCGAGGCCCTATCGACCCAGTTCGGGAGCCGTGAGCGCTTCATTACCGAGCTGACACTCGATCCGCCGCAAGCGACCGGTGATCTGGCGGGCGCGCCGACGCACGATGAGGACTATCTGGTGCTCTCGACCATTCACTCGGCCAAGGGCATGGAGTGGGACACAGTCTTTGTCCTGAATGTCGTGGACGGCAGCTTCCCTTCGGAGTTCTCCACTGGCAAGGCCGACATGATTGAAGAGGAGCGCCGGCTCCTGAACGTTGCCATCACGCGTGCGCGCAACGAACTGTACTTGTGCGCGCCGCTGAAGTTCCCGCTGGCCCAGCAGCCACGCAACGGCGATGCCCACGTGTACGGCGCGCGCAGCCGCTTCATGACCGAGAAAGTGCTCAAGACCCTGGAGCAATCAAGCTACCAGAGCGCCAACACCGTCGGTGCCTTGAGCGAAGCCGCGGCCGGCACGCTCGATGTCAGCTCGCGCCTCAAATCGATGTGGTGAGGGCTAGTGCGCCCCGGGCGCCGGCCGACTAAGGCTCGAGATAGGCGTAGCCGTCCAGTTCCTGTTCATAGAAGCGCTTGAGCGCCTGTGTTTCGGCAACGCTCATGCGGCCCTCGCGCACCGCGCGCTCGCAGTCGCGCGCCAGCGCCGGGGCCAGCTCGGCGACGTCGTACTCCATGTACTCGAGCACCTTGTTGGCCGTATCGCCCTTGACGATCTCCTCGATCCACCAGCCGCCCTCATCGTGCAGGCGGATGTGCACCACGTGCGTATCCCCGAAGAGGTTATGCAAATCGCCCAGGGTTTCCTGGTAGGCCCCGACCAGGAAGGCGGCGAGGAAATAATCCTGGCCCGGCAGCAGCTCATGCAGCTCGAGGGTCCGCTTGGTCTCGCGCACGCTGACAAAGTGATCGATTTTGCCGTCCGAGTCGCAGGTGATGTCGGCCAGCACGGCGCTGCGTCCTGGCAGTTCGTTCAGGCGGTGGATCGGCATCAGCGGGAACAGCTGGTCGATGGCCCAGCTGTCCGGCAGTGACTGGAAGATCGAGAAATTGCAGAAGTAGGTGTCCGAGAGCACGGTCTCCAGATCCTCCAGCTCCTCGGGCGGTTTTTCCAGCCGCCGGCAACAGTCACGGATGCGCGCGCAGGCGCTCCAGTACAGCCGCTCGGCCAGCCCGCGGTAGCTGAGCGAGAGCAGGCCCAGGTTGAACATCTGCAGGGTCTGCTCACGCGCCGTCTGCGCATCGTGGTAGCACTCGACCAGGCGCCGTTCGTCAATCAGCCGCCAGGCGCCAAACAGGTCGCGTACCGGCTGCGGCAGATCCGGATCGCGCGTGGCGCTGTCGGCTTCCTCCGGCGAGATGCGAAAACCATCGAGTGCCGAACTGCCCACGGCGTTGAAGATCAGCACGCTGTGATGGGCTGCAATGGCGCGGCCTGACTCGCTGATGATCATCGGGTGCGGCACATCGCGCGCATTGCAGATGCTGGCCACGCCGTAGATCACATCGTTGGCATACTCGTTGAGCGTGTAGTTCATCGAGGAAGTGAAGTTGGTGCCGGTGCCGTCGTAGTCGACGCCGAGGCCCCCACCGACATCCAGGTATTCGATGCCGGCACCCATCAGGCGCAGCTCGGCATACACGTGTGTCAGCTCGTTGATCGCATCCTTGATGCGGCGGATGTCCTGCAGCTGACTGCCCGGATGGCAGTGCACGAGCTTCAGACAGTCTTCCATGCCGCGCGCCTTGAGCTGCGCGAACAGCTCCAGGATCTCGGTAATGAACAGGCCGAACTTGGACTTCTCGCCGGCCGAATCGCGCCAGCGTCCCGAGCCTTCGCTTGCCAGCTTCACGCGCACGCCGATGCGCGGGCGCACGCCGTAGGTCTCGGCGTGGCGCAGGATCAGTCCGAGCTCGACGAAGTTCTCGACCACCGGAATGATCGTGCGCCCGAGCTTCGCGGCCAGGATCACCGCCTCGATGTAGCTCGAGTCCTTGAACCCATTGCAGATGATCGGCCGGCCCGGGGAGTCCTCGACCATCGCCATGACCGCCAGCAGCTCGGGCTTGGAGCCGACCTCGAGGCCGAAGCCAAACTGCTTGCCGTAGCGAAACACTTCCTCGACCACCAGGCGCTGCTGGTTGACCTTGATCGGGTAGACCGCCGTGTAGCCGTTGCGGTACTCGTTCTCGGTGATCGCGCGCGAGAAGGCATCGTGCAGGTGCTGCAGGCGGTGGGCGAGGATGTCGGAGAAGCGAATCACGACCGGCGCGGTCAGGTCGCGCTGCTGCAGACCCTGCACGACTTCGTACAGATCGATCTCATCGGCCGAGGTCGTGTCGGGCCTGACTACGACGTGGCCCGCGGCATTGATCGAGAAGTAGCCCAGGCCCCAGGCCGGAACGTTATACAGCTCCAGCGAGTCCTCGATGCTCCAGGCCGCTGCCCCGTTGCCGCCGCGCCTGACTGGCTGCTGCCCCATGCTCCGCTCCTGATCCCGACGTGCCGGCAAGAAAGTTGCGCGCACGATAACAAATCGACGTGACAAGTAAACCGACCATTTTGCCCCTCGTTCCCGGGATCACACCGCAGCGAAACATGACCGGCAATTCCCGAGCTGCCCAAGATGCTGCCAGCGGCTACAATCGGTGCATTCGAGGTCCACAGAATCGCCAGGGGAGAGGCATGGCCATCGACCTTTATTGGGGCAGCGGCAGCGCCTACTGCTGGCGGGTCATGCTTGCGCTCGAGCACAAGCGGCTCACCTACCACAGCCACCTGCTCAAGTTCGACCAGCAGGAGCACAAGGCACCGCACATCCTGGCGATGAACTTCCGCGGCAAGCTGCCGATCCTGCGCGATGCCGATTACGTGGTATTCGAATCGCTGGCGATCCTCTACTACCTGGACCAGAAGTACCCGGATCCGCCGATCTTCGGGCGCACGCCCGAGGAAGCGGGCGTCATCATGCGGGTGATCTGCGAATACCAGGCCTACGCCGAGCCCAGCCTGATGCAGATCGCGGGCGCGATCCTGTTTCGCCACGAGCCGCAGCTCGATGAGCAGGTCACCGAAGCCATGCACAGCGTGGCCGGCGAGGCGCGCACGATCGAGCGGCGACTGGCGCAGTCCGACTGGGTGGTCGGCGAGAGTTTCTCGGCGGCTGACATGGTGATCTATCCGGATATCCGTCTGCTGCTGCGCGCGCTCGCGCGGCCCGAGGCCAGGGAACTGGCCTCGCGTTTCCTGCCGGTGGAAGTGAACTATCCGGCGATCGGGCGCTGGCTGCAGCGTGTGGCGGCGCTGCCTGGTCACGCGCGCACGTGGCCTCCACACTGGGGCGTGCCCGCGCTCTGAAGCGCCCTCAAGCTGGCGCAGTCTCGCGCCCGTTGCTAGTCTCCCGCCCGTGCTCTGGCGCCAACGGCGCCAGCCTTCAGGAACCAGCGGATCAATCATGGCCAATGACAATATCTATATCGATTTTCCCGGACGAATCCTGTTCGTCGGCTTCGGCAGCATCGGACAGGGGGTCCTGCCGCTGATCCTGCGTCACATCGGCATCCCGGCGAGCCGCATCACGATCGTGACTGCGGATGATCTGGGGCGCGAGGAGGCCGAGCGCTATGGCGTCAAGCTGATCAAGCAGCCGCTGACGCGCGAGAACCTGCGCCGCACGCTCGATACGCTGCTGGGGCGCGGTGACTTCCTGCTGAATCTCTCGGTCGATGTCGCCAGCACCGCGCTGATCCGCTACAGCTGGGAGAAGGGCGCCATGTATCTCGATACCTGCATCGAGCCGTGGCCCGGTGGCTATACCGATTCGGCGCTGCCGGCGGCGAAGCGCACCAATTATGCGTTGCGCGAGGAGGCACTCGCGCTGCGCAGCGGTGCCACGCGCCAGCCGACCGCCGTGCTCACGCACGGCGCCAACCCCGGGCTGGTTTCGCATCTGGTCAAGCAGGCGCTGCTGAACATCGCCGCCGATACCCATATCGATGCCGGCAAGCCCGCCGCCAAGAATGAGTGGGCGGCGCTGGCTCAGCGCCTCGGCATCAAGGTGATTCACGTCGCCGAGCGCGATACACAGGTGTCGGCGATTCCCAAGGAGCCCGATGAGTTCGTCAATACCTGGTCGGTCGACGGCTTTGTCTCGGAGGGCTGCCAGCCGGCTGAGCTTGGCTGGGGATCGCACGAGCGCAATTTCCCGCGCGATGGCAAGCGCCATGAGACCGGCAATGGCGCGGCGATCTACCTCGGGCAACCCGGTGTGGCCACGCGAGTGCGCACCTGGACGCCCAAGGCCGGGCCGCTGCATGGCTTCCTGATCACCCATGGCGAGGCGATCTCGATCGCCGACTATCTCACCGTCAAGGAAGGGGGCCAGGTGATCTACCGGCCGACGGTGCACTACGCCTACCACCCTTCGGACAATGCCGTGCTCTCGATCCACGAGTTCGCTGGCCGCAACTACATCTTCCAGAGCCGCAAGCGGATCATGATGGATGACATCACCGCCGGCAGCGACGAGCTCGGGGTGCTGCTGTGCGGCCATAAGAAGAATGCCTACTGGTATGGCTCGCGCCTGAGCGTGGAGGAAGCCCGCGCGCTCGCGCCTTACAACAATGCCACCAGCCTGCAGGTGACCGCGGCGGTGCTGTCGGGCCTGATCTGGGCCATGGAAAACCCGAACAACGGCATCACCGAGCCCGATGACATGGATTTTCGCCGCCCGCTCGATATCTGCCGACCGTACCTTGGCGAGCTGGTTGGGGAATACACCGACTGGACGCCGATGTCGGACCGCGAGCGTCTGTTTCCCGAGGACGTCGATAAGAGCGACCCGTGGCAGTTCAAGAATGTGCGGGACAGCTAGCGATAAGCTTCGGGCGGATACTCGATCTGCACCAGCGTGACCTGCTCGGTGCCACCGGGCAGCGTGAGCGTCACCTCCGCGTCCGGTGACTTGCCCAGCAGCGCCCGGGCGAGCGGCGCATCCATGCTGACGCGCTCCGGTCCGAGATCGAGTTCATCGGGCCCGACGATGTGATAGCGCCGCTCGGCGCCATCGCTGCCGATGAGCGTGACGCGCGCGCCGAAGAACACCCGGTCCGGCGTGCTGGGCGCGTGGGCGACAATCACCATCCCATCGAGGCGCTTGCGCAGGAAGCGCACCCGGCTGTCGATCTCCCGCAAACGCTTCTTCCCGTAGGTGTATTCAGCATTTTCTGAACGGTCACCCTGGGCCGCGGCGGCCGATACCGCTGCGGTCACCTGCGGTCGTTCCACGCGCCATAGCGCATCGAGCTCGGCGCGCAGCCGTCGCTCGCCCGCTGGCAGGATGTACTTGGAGCCCTGGAGCTGGGGTGGCCGGTAACGTCCCATTTGTGTGAATCGGCGCGCGAATTTCGGGTGGCAAGTGTGCCCTGTTTCACAGGCGACCGACCCGGCTGCGACTATTCTTTTGCCCATGGGTAACAGGTACTACGCCCACTTCATCGCGGAACCGCCGGACGTTGCGGCGCACGCAGAGTGGACGGGCGTAGTGGAACTGACCCGGCCGCTGCGATGTCAGGCCGAGGAGCGCGAACTCTCTCTGGTACTGGCCTGCAGCATGGATGTGGAACTCGAGGAGATACGGATCATCGATTGGTCGCCACTGCACTGAATCCCCTGGCGGACTTTACTCCCCCTCTTGTAAGTCCGCTTTTTGAACTGCCCCGGCTTGTCCGGGGCTTTTTTTGTCTCTCGATTTACGCGAACTCTTTATAGATCAACGCATTAGCTGCGTATGTCGCGAGGGCGCCGCCCGCTAGCCAGCGGCCGCAGCGAGCGCGAACTCCCTATCAGACCAGCATTCCTGTCGGGCTGAGGTGGCCTATCCCGTCTCGGAGCAGGGTGGCAAGCGCGCGCCGGAGGCGGCACCATTTCCGGATGAACAGCTCGCGAATCAGGCTACTTTGCGCCGGGATCATTGCCGGATCTTTCACTGCTCTGTCTGCGGGCACACCGGCCGTGCCACCCTGGGGTGCGTATCTGGGCTACGTCGATTCCTCGATTCAGCCGGGGGCCGATTTTTTCGCCTACTCGAACGGACTGTGGCTGAAGACGGCCACGATACCTGCTGACCGTCAGTATGCAGGCGCCGACCTTGAAGTCGACCAGGCGAACGAGCAGCACCTGCGGGAGATCGTCGCGACGCTGATGTCGAGCGCCGAGGCCGACTTATCGCCCGAGCAGCACAAGCTCCGGGATCTCTACGCCGCGTTCGAGGATACGGAGCACATCGAGTCTCTCGGACTCAGCCCGGTGCAAGCCGCTCTTGAGCGGATCGGCGCGTTGAAAAGCCACGCGGAGATTGCGCAGTTCATGGGTGAGCCCAGCTCGCTGGTCGACGGGCCATTTGCTGTCGCCTTCGAGACCAATTTGAAGAACACCGATGCCTACGCGGTGACCTTCTCGCAGTCCGGACTTGGCATGCCGGATCGCGATTATTACCTGCTGAAGGACAGCGCCAGCAGCACCGCGCGCCACGCCTATCGACAGTACCTGGCTGACATACTGTCGTTCGCCGGCGTAAATGATCCTGCGCGAAGTGCCGCGGTCTACGCGCTCGAGCTGCGCATGGCGAGGGCGCACTGGACTGCTGAGGCACGGCGCGATGTCGAGAAGACCTACAATCCGATGCAGGTGAGCGCGCTCGAGAAATTCGCGCCGCAATTTCCATGGCAGGCCTATCTGGAGGCTGCTGGCATCTCCCGCAGGAGCGCCAAGGGCGAGCGGCTGCTGATCGTCCACGAGAAATCCGCATTTCCCAAGCTGGCGGCAATCTTCGCCTCAACCCCAATCAGTGTCTGGCGCGATTATCTGTATGTGCGATTCCTGCATACGCGCGCCCATCTGCTGCCGAAGCGTGTAGACGATACCGATTTTGCGTTTTATGGGTCGATTGTCGATGGCCAAAAGCAGCAGCTACCGCGTGATTTGCGCGGGATCCACCTGCTGGATGCGCAGATGGGCGAGGCGCTCGGCAAACTTTACGTGGCGCGCTTTTTTCCGCCGCAGGCAAAAGCCAGGATCCGGGAGCTGGTCGATAATCTGCTGAAGGCCTACGCGGCCGATATTGGCACACTCGCCTGGATGAGCGAGGCGACCCGTCAGCAGGCGCTGGAGAAGCTCAGGCACACGACCGTGCTGGTTGGTTACCCTGACCACTGGCGCGACTATTCCGCACTTGAGATACGAGCGGGAGATCTGGTCGCGGATGTCACGAATGCGCAGGTGTTCGACTGGCAGCGGCAGCTGCATCGACTCGATGAGCCGCTCGATCGTCTGGAGTGGGAGATGACTCCGCAGACGAACAACGCCTACAACGAAGAAACGCTCAATGAGATCGTCTTCCCGGCCGGAATCTTGCAGCCGCCGTACTTTGATCCGGAGGCTGACGACGCGGTGAACTACGGCTCGATCGGTGCAACGATCGGGCATGAGATCAGCCATGGTTTCGATAGCGAGGGCAGTAAGCACGATGCCAGCGGACGGCTGCGCAACTGGTGGACAGCTGCCGACCGTGCGAAGTTTGATGCGCGCACGGCCGCGCTTGCCGAACAGTATTCCCGCTACGAGCCGCTCCCCGGTCTGCATTTAAACGGCAAGCTGACGCTTACCGAAAACATCGCTGATCTGGCGGGGCTGGTGATCGCGCACAAGGCCTACGTGCTCTCCCTTGGCGGCGGCGAAGCTCCGCTGCTCGACGGACTGAGTGGTGATCAGCGCTTCTATCTCGCCTATGGACAGAGTTTTCGCGAGATCTGGACCGAGGGTCTGACGCGCCATGTCGTACTGTCCGATCCGCACTCTCCGGATAATTTTCGCGTGAATGGCGTGGTACGGAACGATGATGGCTGGTACCGGGCTTTCCCGCAGATCGGCGCCGGCGACAGGTACTACCTGGCACCCGCGGAGCGCGTGCGGCTGTGGTGAGCCGCGCGCATGCTTGCGACTTAAGATTGCGACAGGGGGCTCGCCCGAAGCTGCCGCGACCGCGGCGGACCCGTTAATTTTCGCCGAGCGGGAACCGCAATGGCGCTCGTTGCCTGCTAATTGATTGATCTATAGACTTTTTTGGTCACGCAGGCCGACGCTCAGCGTTGCCGCGATCTTGGCTCCAGGTGCTTGATTTAACGGTACAGTGCCACCATAGCGGGCCTGAAGCGTTAAGCCATGGCAGAGACTAAATAAGAGGGAGTTACACATGCGGTCAGCCAAATGGATTCTATGCATTGCGGCAGCGGCCCTGCTCAGCGGCTGCGGATACAACCGCATTCAGACCCAGGACGAGTCAGTCAAGGCCGCATGGTCCGAAGTGATCAACCAGTATCAGCGGCGCGCCGATCTGGTGCCGAACCTCGTCAAGACCGTCCAGGGCTTTGCCCAGCAGGAACAGAGGGTGCTGATTGGCGTGACTGAAGCCCGGGCCAAGGTAGGTTCGATCCAGGCCACTCCGGAACTGGTCAATGATCCGGCGGCGTTCCAGAAGTTTCAGCAGGCCCAGGGCGAGCTGTCGCAGGCGCTCAAGAGCCTGCTGGCAGTCACCGAGAACTACCCGCAGCTCAAATCCGATGCCAATTTCCTCGATCTGCAGTCGCAGCTCGAGGGCACCGAGAATCGGATCACGGTGGCCCGCAATCGCTACATCCAGGCCGTGCAGGAGTACAACGTCACGATCCGCTCCTTCCCAAGCAACCTGACTGCAATGCTCTTTAAGTACCAGACCAAGCCGAACTTCACGGTCGAGAATGAGGCGGAGATCGCCAAGCCGCCGACTGTGGATTTTGGCACCTCGGCGCCGGCTGCGAAGTGACGGGCGTGGCGCTGCACGCGCCGCGAAGCGCATGAGATCCTTGTTGCGATTGCGCCTTGTGGCGCTGAGCTCGCTCCTGTGCTGTGCATGGGGGCTCGCTGGCGCGCAGGCGCTGCAGCCGATCCCGAAGTTCGAGTCACTGGTAACCGACCTGACCGGCACGCTCACGGCCGCCGAACAAAACCAGATTGACCAGACCTTGACCGCATACCAGCAGCGCAAGGGCGCGCAGATCGCGGTGCTGCTGGTGAAAACCACAGAGCCGGAGGAGATCGAGCAGTATTCCATCCGCGTGCTCGACGCGTGGAAACCGGGCCGTAAGAAGACCGATGACGGCGTCTTGCTGCTGCTGGCGGTTGACGATCACCACGCGAGGATAGAAGTTGAATACGGACTCGAGGGTGTGCTCACCGACGTCGTGAGCCACCGCATCATTGATGACACGATGCGCCCTCTGCTCAAGCAGGGCCAGTTCGCCGCGGCGATCAATGCTGGCGTCGGGCAGATAATCCAGGTCATTGATGGCGAGAATTTGCCGCCACCCGATACGCACTGGCAGGGTAGTCCGCACGTGCGCAACCTCTTTCCGGTGCTGCTGATCGCCTTCTTCGTGATTTCTTCGGTGACGCGCGCGCTGCTCGGTCGTATTGCAGGTGCCGGCGCGACGGCTGGGATCATGGGGTTGATCGCCTGGCTGCTCAGCTCGCTGCTGTGGGCCGCATGCGGTGCAGCGGTGCTGGCGTTCGTAGTGGCGCTGATCTTTGGGGCGAGCGGCGCGGGTTGGCGCTCCGGTGGCGGCTTCGGTGGCTTTGGCGGTTTCGGTGGTTTTGGCGGCGGCCTGGGTGGCGGTGGTTTTGGCGGTGGTGGCGGCTTCAGCGGTGGCGGCGGCGGTATGGGTGGCGGTGGAGGCGCCTCAGGATCATGGTAGGTCGATGGACAAGGATACTGAGGCACGAGCTGCAGCGGCTGCGCCCGGCGCACCAGCTGTTCACGCCGGCAATACTGGCCGACATTGAAGCCGAGATCGGTCTCGCCGAGCGCGGCCATTCAGGCGAAATCCGCTTCGTGATTGAAACGCACCTTTCTATAGAGGCGCTCTGGCACGGTCTGACGCCGCGCGCGCGGGCGCTGCAGGTGTTCTCGGCACTCGGCGTCTGGGACACCGCCGCCAACAACGGCGTTCTGATCTATCTGCTGCTCGCCGACCGCAGCATTGAAATTGTCGCTGACCGCGGCATCGCCGCGCGCGTGCCGCAATCGGAGTGGGAGGCGGTGTGCCGGCAGATTGAAACGCAGTACGCCGCCGGACGTTATGGTGAAGCCAGCTGTGCCGCGGTGCGGGCGGTGGGGCGGCATCTGGCCGATCACTTCCCCGCTGAGGGCACTGGCGCAAACGAGCTGCCCAATCAGCCAGTACTTCTTTAGAATCCCCGCCGTGAACGGCAAACTTCATCAGCTGGCGCGCCACGGCGCCTCAATTGCGGCAGTCGCGGCACTGACGCTCTCCGGCTGCTCGCTGATCACGGCCCCCTGGCACAAGCAGGAAGCGGCCAAGGCCCCGGCGGCGGCGGCGCCCGAGGCCGCGCCGGTCGTCGAAGAACCGGCGCTGGCCGCGCCACTGGCGACTCATCGCTTCGATCTGCACGATACGGACGATGACGTGGTCGGCACGGTACAGGTGGCCATCACCTCCAAGGAGGACACGCTGCCGGATATCGCACGGCGCTTTGACATCGGCTATGAGGAGATTGTCCGCGCCAACCCGGGCGTTGATCCGTGGCTGCCTGGCGCCGGCCGCAAGATTGTCGTGCCGACCCAATTCGTGCTGCCCAACGCGCCCCATGAAGGCCTGGTCATCAACGTCGCGGCCATGCGGCTCTACTACTATCCGAAGCCCGCCAAGGGCGAGACGCAGCAGGTTTTCACTTACCCGATCGGCATCGGCAAGGTGGGCTGGTCGACGCCCGAAGGGGTCACCAAGGTGGTGACACGCGAGAAAAACCCCACCTGGCGCCCGGGTCCCGGCGTGCGCAAAGAGCATCAGGATGACAATGATCCGCTGCCCGCCGTAATTCCGCCGGGCCCGGACAATCCGCTCGGCAAATACAAGTTCACGCTCGGCTGGCCCGAGTACCTGATTCATGGCACCAACAAGCCCTATGGTGTCGGCCTGCGCTCGAGCCACGGTTGCATCCGCCTCTACCCCGAGGACATCGAGAAACTCTTCAACGCGGTACCGCTCGGCACGCAGGTGCGCGTCGTCAATCAGCCGTTCGTGTTCGGCTGGCACCATGGCCAGGCCTATCTGCAGGCCTACACGGTGCTCGAGGATGATCCGCGCAACTGGCAAAGCGCCCAGCGCACGCTGCTGTCCAAATCGCTTTCACCGCGCCTGAGCAAAGAGCTCAAGGACAGCAGTTCGCAGATCAACTGGTCGAGCGTGTCCCAGGTGACGCACACCCCACTCGGGCTGGTGGTGGCCGTCTCAGGAGATGCAGGTACAACCGAGAGCGTGATCGCCACGGCACGCCTGGTCGAGAATCGCATCCCCGCAGGCTCGAACTGGGATGGCTCCGATGAGCAGGACTCGGATCAGCAGAGCTACAAGCAGCTGCTCTCCGAACGCGAACCGAGCGCGACGCCAAAACCCGCCACCGCAGCGGCACCTAAACCCGCTGGATCGACCTAGGTCGCACGCATGATCGAACTCCAGAGCGCTCCCGGGCTCGGCCTAACCGCCCCGGCAGCGCTGCCGGCGATTGCGCGGCTTGGAACGACGCTGACTGCCTTTGTCGGTCGCACGCTCAAGGGTCCGGTGGCGACGCCGACGCATATCCGAAGCTTCGGCGAATTCCAGCAGCTCTTTGGGGGTTTGTGGCAGCCCTCGATGCTCTCCTATGCCATCGAGCAGTACTTCGATAACGGCGGCCGCGAGGCGATCGTCGTACGCGTCGTCAACGGTGGCCAGCCGCCGACTGTCACCCTGCCTGCCGGCACTTCAAGCCTGTGCCTGCGAGGCATCTCGCCGGGCACGCGCGAATACCTGCGCGCCTCGGTCGACTACGATGGCATCGATATCGCCTCGACCGAGCACTTCAATCTGGTCGTGCAGCGCCTGCGCGCTCCGGGCACCGAGCTGATCGAGTCGCAGGAAATCTTCACCGCGGTCTCGGTGCGGCCCGCCTCGCCGCGCTTTGTGTCCGACGTGCTGGCGCGCTCGACGCTGGTACGCGTCGCCGGT
>JBEKOK010000003.1:0-36705 GCA_049521875.1 Steroidobacteraceae bacterium | reverse complement strand
TCAGCGCGACGCTCGGTCGCTGGGGATTGCACCCGGGGCCGTACCTGGTGATTCCGATACTCGGCCCTTCCACACTGCGCGACGGCTTTGGTCTGCTCGGGGACTATGGGCTGGCCTACGGTGTCAACGTCGCGGATCTCTACCGCGGCGCCAAGGGTTACGCGCTATGGCCGATCGATGTCACGGATCAGCGCGCCGATACGGATTTCCGCTACTACGCCAGCGGCTCACCGTTCGAGTACGAGACCACGCGCTTCCTGTATGTGCACCGCGAATTGCTCGAAGACGAGGCGCTGCACGCCAGGACCACGCCGACGGTCATCGATCGCAAAGCGCCCGACTCTGTGACGCATTGATGTACGCGATCATTCGCCCTCCGGGCGCCGTGCGACCGAGCCGGCGCCGGCCAGAAACGCGTGGCCGGCGTTTGCCGGCGCACCCGGGTCGGCGCGGCACAGCTTGATAAGCCGGCGCTCGGCCCCATGTCGAATGAAACAGAATCCGTAGGTCATGCCTCCGTCAATCTGCCAGCCCGCACTCTGCCACTGTGCCGCTTCCTCGCGCAGCGCCTGCAGTGGGTCCGTGCCCGCCGGCAGCGGCTGGCAGTGGAGCACGCGTCGCGTGTTATCAGAGACCGTGAGCCAATGGGCCTGATCGGGTGGCGCTGCGGAAAGTCGGCGACGGGACATGCGCCGACGCTAAGGCAAGTGCTGCGCCAACGTCCATCCAGTACCCGGCGCCGCGCGGCACTGTATAAAGACGCTCGCCTGCGGCAAAGGCCTGCCCCGGCAAGGGCTTAGCGGACCTCACGCGTTGGACTCTCCCGACAATCCCTCGATCGTTCTGTATCGCTCGCTGCTGCGGCCGCGTTGCGAGGAGCGCGCGCTGGTGCTGACAGCGGTCGGCATCGCCAGCCTCATCGGCTTTGACGGGCAGGAATTCGCGCTGCAGGTGAACTTGCCCGATGCGCTGGCGGCGCAATATCAGTTGCAGCTGTACGAGGCCGAGAGCCGCAGCGACAAGCCGGCGCCACCCGCGCCGCGGCCACCGGATCGCGATTATCCGCACGCGTGGATCGGATGCCTGCTGTTCGTGGCCGTGCTGGTGGCAGTCGGCTACGCAGTGGCCCATGGCGTGGGGCCGCTGGATGCGTTTGAGCGTGGCGAGCTGGACGCCGGGCGCGTGCAGAGTGGCCAGTGGTGGCGTGCCTGGACTGCACTGACGCTGCATCTGGATGCGGCGCACCTGGCCGCCAATCTCGGCGCGGGGGTCTGGTTCGGTTACCTCGCGGCACGGCAAATTGGTACCGGCACCGCGTGGCTGCTGATCGTGACCGGTGCAGCCGGCGCCAATCTGCTCGAAGCAAGCTTTGGCCCTGCGGCTCACCGCGCCGTGGGCGCCTCAACCGCCGTGTTCACGGCACTCGGCCTGCTCGCAGCCCACTCCTGGCGCACGCGCTATCACCTGCCGCAGCGTGCAGTGCTGCGCTGGGCGCCGCTGGTCGGCGGCGTGGTGCTGCTGGGCTGGTTCGGCTCGGCCGGTCCGGGCACCGATATCGTGGCGCATGCGTTAGGCTTCGCCGTCGGCTGCGGACTCGGGGTGATCGTCGCGGGGGCCAGGGTGCGAGCCGTGCTCGAGCACTGGCCGCAGTGGCTGACCGGCGCGCTCGCGCTGCTGTCGCTGGTGGTCGCCTGGAGCTGTGCGCTGGGAGCTTAAGATCCGATGAAGTGTGCGGTTTGTTGGCAGTGTCTCGTGCCCTGGCGATGAGTTGTCATCGGGCACGCGCGCGCATCCCCGGCATCGCGACGACCGCGCTGCTGCTCTGGGTCGGCGCCGGCGCCACGGTCCACGCTGGCGAGCCGATCCTGATCGCCGGCCACGTGGCGCAGTTCGATGCCGCAGGCAAATTGCTGCCGTGGATCGACTGGCCCACAGCGCTCGAGCGTGAATTGAGTTTTTATCGCCAGGCGCCGCTCGATCATGGCTACCCGCGCTTCGTGACCGAGACCTTTCTCGAAGGCGACTGGACGCCGGATCCGTCGCGGCACGATACGATCCCCGCGACGCAGAACGGCATGGGCATCCTCTCGTATCTGAAACTCTATGCACGCGCGGATCCGCAGGCACAGAGCGAACTGGCGATCGCGCGCGCGATGGGCGACTACCTGCTCTCTGAATCGCTGACGCCGGATCAGGGCAGCTATCCGCGCTTCACGCGCTCGACCGGCACGCGCGGACAGTTCCCACTGGCCGCGGACAGCGGTTCCGAATCGGATCGGGTCTTCGAGATCGAGCCGGACAAAGGGGGTATCGCCGGCGACGCGCTGCTGCAGCTGTATGGCGTCACGCATGAGGTGCGCTACCGCGATCAGGCCCTGCACACTGCCCGGCTGCTGGCCGCCCATCAGCAGCCTGGCGATGCGACACACTCGCCGTGGCCGTTTCGCGTCGATTACCGCACCGGCCTCGGCCGCGGCGCGATCTCCGGCAACATGACCTACATTCTGCGTCTCTACGATGGGTTGCTGGCGCAGGGCTACGTGGAATTTCGTGCGCCGCAGTCAGCGCTGTGGCGCTGGATCAAGCACTACCAGATTCCAAGCGCGGCGCAGCAGGGCCAACTGTTTGTGCAGTTCTTTGAAGATCATGATGCGCCGACGAACCGCAACGCGTGGGCGCCACTGAATCTGGCGCGCTACCTGCTCGAGCAGCGTGCCGCGCTCGACCCGGACTGGCGCAGCGATGCTGGAACGCTGGTGCAGTTCGTGCGTCGCACCTTCACGCACCAGGAGTTCGGCGTCACGGTGTGCCATGAGCAGGATGAGGATCACGAGGCCTGGGGCGGCGTGAATTCAACCTATGGTGCCGTGCTAGCGCTGTATGCGAAAGCCACGCAGTCAGAGGCGCTGGCTGATGAGGCGTGGCGCGCACTGAACTTCACTCTCTACAATATCGATGAGCAGGGCCGCCCCCGCGATCTGTTCAAGCGACCCGCCGCCGGCGGCTGGCAGGAAGATGCGCACACCGACGTCATACACAACTTTCTGGACGCCCTGCAGGCCTTTCCGGCGTGGGCCAACGCGACTGCTGCGGCGCCGCGCCCGTGAGCAGTGCGCGGACCGCGCTGAAGAGTACGTGAGTTGCTGAGCGTACGCGCCATTGGCGGGCTCATCGCGCTGGCATGCTGCGATCCGCTATGGGCTGCCATGCTGCCGACCTGCGCGCAGCTGGCGGCGCTGCATGTGCCTGCCGCGACGATCACCCACGCGCAACTGGTGCCGGCGGGCGCGCCACTGCCGAAGCTGCCGCGAGTGACTGTGCATCCGGCGCTGTGCCGGATCGCCGCGACGCTGCGACCCGTGCCCGACTCGCACATCAAGATCGAAGTGTGGATGCCGCTGGCACACTGGAATGGCAAGTTCCTGGGCCTTGGCACCGGCGGCTGGGGCGGTGAGATTCCCTACGAGGATCTGGCGACGGCACTCACGAGGGGCTACGCGGCCGCTGCCAGCGACACCGGTCACGAGGATCCCACCGGCAGTGGCGAGTTTGCAATTGGTCATCCCGAGCAGGTGATCGATTTCAGTTACCGCGCGATCCACGAGATGACGATTGCCGGGAAAGCCATCGTGCGCGCCTTCTACGGTCATGGCGCGCAGCCCAGCTACTTCAATGGCTGCTCGACCGGTGGCCGCGAGGCGCTGATCGAGGCCCAGCGCTATCCACTTGACTACAACGGCATCCTGGCCCGCTCGCCGGACACTTCAATTACGCATGAGGATGCCAACGATCTGTGGGCGACACTGGCGCTGACGCGTACGCCTGAAAGCGGTCTTTCCAAGAGCGATTTCCAGCTGCTGCATCACGCGGTGCTCGAGCAGTGCGACGCGCTCGATGGCGTCCGGGACGGCGTCCTCGAAAACCCCTTGAGCTGCCACTTTGATCCGCAGGCGCTGCGCTGCGCGGGACTTAAAAATCCCGAGTGCCTCAGCGAGCCGCAGATCGAGGCGGTGCGCGCGATTTACTCCGGGCCGCGCCATCCGCTGACCGGCGAGTTGATCTTTCCGGGCTATGAACCCGGCAGTGAGCTCGGCTGGTCGCATCTGGCTGATGAAACCGAAGCGGCCACCACCTCCTACAGCTATCTGGTGTTCCAGAATCACGCCTGGGACTTCCACCAGTTTGATCTTGGCCGCGATGTCGAGCAGGCCGATGCGCTCTTCGATGACAGTTTGAATGCAGGCCATCCGGATCTGAACGCCTTTGCAGGCGCGGGCGGCAAGCTGCTGATGACGCACGGCTGGAACGACACGGCGATTCCGCCGCGCGGCTCGGTACAGTACTTCGATCTGGCGCGCGCCGGGCTCGATGACACTAGCAGCGCTGCCGACCCGGTGCGCTTATTCATGGTGCCGGGCATGTTTCACTGCGGCGGCGGTGATGGCCCCAGTGAATTCGATGGCCTCGGAGCACTGGAGCGCTGGTTCGAGAAGCATGAACCGCCCGAGCAGCTCACCGCTTCGCGCACGATGCACGGCAAGGTCGTGGCGACACATCTGTTGTGCGCCTGGCCAGCAACCGCGCGCTACCAGGGCGGCGGCACCGAAGATGCGATTCACTACAGCTGCGAATCGCCCTGAGACCGGGCGGCACTAGAGCAGGCGCGCACCGCTGTGCGCGCCAAAGTAACGCAGACGCTCGGCCGCGTAGTGCAGCCGCATGGTGCGTCCCGGCTCGGGCAGTGCCTGCGGTGGCACGCGACAGATGACGGTGTGGCCTGCGGCCTGCACCGTCAGGAAAATTTCATTGCCCACCGGTTCGATACTCTCAATGACCGCCTCGATGCTGAGCGCAGCCGCATCGGCTGGCGCTTTGTGCAGCTGCAGATCCTCCGGGCGCAGGCCGACAATGAGTCCATCGCTCGCCCCATTGAGCTGAGCCGCCCCGGGCAGGTTTGCAGGTAGCGGCAACATCCCTGCCGGGCCGAGCAGATGCGGCACCGGGGCCGTTACAAAATGGCCGCGGAAGAAATTCATTGCAGGGCTGCCCATGAATCCGGCGACGAACAGGTTGGCGGGCTGATCATAAAGGCGCATCGGCGTGTCGATCTGCTGGACCTCACCAGCATTGAAGACCACGATGCGCTGCCCGAGCGTCATCGCCTCGATCTGATCGTGTGTGACATAAAGCATCGTGGCGCGCAGCCGCCGGTGCAGTCGCGCAATCTCGGTGCGCATGCCCAGACGCAGCTTGGCATCGAGGTTCGAGAGCGGCTCATCGAGCAGGAAGACTTTCGGGTTGCGCACCAGCGCGCGACCGAGGGCCACGCGCTGGCGCTGCCCGCCGGAGAGCTGGCGTGGTTTGCGCTCGAGCAGTTCAGTCAGCTCGAGCGTTGCAGCAGCCGCACGTACCTGCGTGTCGATAAGCGATGCCGCAACGCCGCGCAGCCGCAGGCCGAAGGCCATGTTCTCAAACACATTCATGTGGGGATAGAGCGCGTAGCTCTGGAAGACCATCGCGATGTCGCGATCGCGCGCCGGCACGTCGTTGACTTGCCGCTCGCCGATATACAGCTGCCCGGCACTGATTGCTTCGAGCCCGGCGACCATGCGCAGCAGCGTCGACTTGCCACAGCCTGAGGGCCCAACGAGTGCGACCAGCTCGCCGTCAGCAAGTTCAAAACTGGCTCCGGCAACGGCGACGTGGCCGTTTTCGTAGACCTTGCGGATCTTCTCGAGGCGTACCCCCGCCATCTGCCTTCCCTTGAGCCACCCGGCGGCAGATAGTATACAATCGCCCTGATCTCAGCTATGTAAACGTTTTCGAAGGCCGACCGGCCTGACGGGGACTGGGACCTACTTGGTGAATAAGAATATTTCTGGTCAGTTCCCCGCGGGGTTTCTCTGGGGAGCTGCAACCTCCGCGTATCAGATTGAAGGCGCACCACTCGCCGACGGCGCAGGAGCTTCGATCTGGCAGCGTTTTTGCGGCACGCCTGGCCTGGTCTTCGAGGGCCAGAGTGGTGATGTCGCCTGCGATCACTACCATCGTTACCGCGAAGATGTCGGGCTGATGCATCAGCTGGGGCTCAAGGCCTATCGCTTCAGCATCGCCTGGGGACGCGTGCAGCCGAGCGGCCGCGGCGCAGTCAACGAAGCGGGCCTTGGATTCTACGACCGGCTCGTGGATGAGCTGCTCGGCCGTGGTATCGAGCCGATGGTGACACTGTTTCACTGGGACCTGCCGGCGGCGCTCGATGATCGCGGTGGCTGGCTCAATCCGGATATCGCGCAGTGGTTTGCCGACTACGCGGCCATCGTGTATCGCAAGCTCGATGGGCGCGTGAAGCATTGGGCAACCCTCAATGAACCGTGGGTCGTTACCGACGGCGGCTACCTGCATGGGGCACTGGCGCCCGGGCATCGCAATCGCTTCGAGGCGCCGATCGCGGCCCACAACCTCTTGCGCGCGCATGGCGCAGCAGTCCAGGCGTATCGCGCCGAAGGGCGCCACAAGATCGGCTTGGTGGTCAACATCGAGCCCAAGTACCAGGCCTCGGATTCGCCCGAGGACCAGGCGGCCACAGCCCGTGCCGATGCCTACATGAACCGCCAGTTCCTGGAACCGGCGCTGCGTGGCAGTTACCCGGAGGAGATGCAGGAGATCTTCGGCGAGGCCTGGCCACAGTGGCCGGCCGCCGACTTCGAGCTGATCCGCCAGCCGCTTGATTTCATTGGCGTGAACTACTACACCCGCAACGTGACGCGCGCCGATGCCACTTCCTGGCCGTTGCGTGCCAAAGCCGTCAAGCAGCCGCAGCGCACCTACACCGAGACCGGTTGGGAGGTCTATGCGAAGGGGCTGACCGATACGCTGCTGTGGATCAAGCAGCGCTACGGCGATGTGCCGCTCTATGTCACCGAGAACGGCGCAGCCTTCTTTGACCCGCCAACGGTCGAGGATGGCAAGATCGAGGATCCGCTGCGCGTGTCTTACTTGCGCCAGCACATCGGTGCCGTGCGCTCTGCGATTCGCCAGGGCGTGGATATCCGTGGCTACTTTGTGTGGTCACTGCTGGATAATTTTGAATGGGCGCTCGGCTATTCCAAGCGCTTTGGCATCGTGCACGTAGACTACGCGACGCTCGAGCGCACGCTCAAGGCGAGCGCTCACTACTACGCCCGGGTCATTGAGAGCCACGGCGCACTGATCCCGGGCTAACCCTTGATGCTGCCGAGCAGGATTCCGCGCAGGTAAAAGCGCTGCAGCACCAGGAACAGCATCAGAACCGGCAGGACGGTCACGACGGCACCGGCCATCATCATTTCGTTGTCCTGGAAATGCTCGCGCGACAGGCCGGCGAGCGCGACCGGCAGCGTCTGCATGTCGCGCCCGGTCAGCACGATCAATGGCCACATGAAATCGTTCCAGGTGGTCAGGAACACGAAGATCCCAAGCGTTACCAGGATCGGCACCAACAGCGGCAGCACGACCGAGCGGAATATGCGCCACTCGCTGGCGCCATCGATGCGTGCCGCATCGAGCAGATCCTCCGGAATGGACAGCGCGTACTGGCGCACCAGGAAAATGCCAAAGATGCTGACCGCACTGGGCAATACGGCTCCGGCATAGGTGTTGACCAGGCCCATCAGCTTGAGCAGCCCGAACAGCGGAATCATCGTGACCTGTGCCGGGATGAGCAGGCCGGCCAGCAGCACGGCATAGACCGTATCGCGGCCGCGGAAGCGCAATTTGGCGAAGGCGTAGCCGGCCATGGCATTGAGAATCAGCGCGAGCAGCGTGGCGCTCGTGGCCACGATCAGGCTGTTGAGAAAGTAGCGGCCCATGTGCTGCTGCGCGAACAGCTGATGAAAGTGGATGAAGGTCGGCCGCGCTGGCAGCAGCGGCGGCGGATAGCTCGATGAGGCGCCGGTCGGCATCAGCGCCACCGACACCATCCACAGCAGCGGGAACACGGTCAGCAGCGCGAGCAGCGCCAGCAGGCCGTTGACGAGCCACTTTGCCGCGCGCTGGCTCATATCTCGCCCAGGCGCCGGGCGATGCGCATCTGCAGCAGGGTCAGCACGAGGATCAGCGCAAACAGCACGAAGGCGACAGCGGAGGCGAAGCCCAGGTTCCACCATTTGAAGCCCTGCTCGAACATGAAGTAGAGCACGCTCACGGTACTTTGCAGCGGGCCACCCTGCGTCATGACGTAGGGCTCTGCAAACAGCTGAAAGTAGCCACTGACCGTGATGATGCTGACCAGCGTCAGCGTCGGCACCAGCAGCGGCAGCGTGACATGGCGCAGGCATCGCCAGGCGCCGGCGCCTTCGAGCCGCGCGGCCTCAAACAGATCCTCCGGAATGTTCTGCAGCGCGGCCAGCAGGATGATCATGTTGTAGCCAAAGTTCTTCCACACCGCCAGCAGCACGATGGCCGGCATCGACCAGTGCGGATCACCCAGCCAGTCAATCGCCGGCAGCCCCAGATGCGTCAGCAGATAGTTGATCAGTCCATAGCGCGTATGCAGCATGTAGCGCCACACCAGTGCGACTGCGACCAGCGTGGTCACGACCGGCGCGAATAGCGCCGTGCGAAACAGGCCCTTGAAGCGTGCCAGACGGGAATCGACCAGCAGCGCCGCGCCGAGGGAGGCGAGCAGCGAGAGCGGCACGCCGAGCACCACGAACACCGTAGTGTTGCCCAGGGCCTTCCAGAACATCGGGGTGACCAGCAGCGTGTGGTAGTTGTGCAGTCCCACCACACGCATATTGCTGACATCGGCCAGTGCATAGAGATCAAAGTCAGTGAAGCTGAGCAGCAGGGCACCGATCACGGGCAGCAGGAAGAACACGCCGATCAGCACCAGTGCCGGCAGGGCAAACAGCCAGCCGGTCTGCGCCTGGGCATAACCGCCGGCCATCGGAGGCGCGCTCATGGCGCCGGCGCGCCCTTGCTCTGCTGCCGGGCCAGCATCCAGCGACGTTTGGACAGCATGTCATCGACCTGGGCATCAAAGGCCGTCACGGCGCTGTCCAGATCCTGCTGCTTCTGCACGACGCGCTCGGCCATGACGCGCATTTCCTGCATGATTTCTTCCCACTCGGGCACCTGCGGAAAGGTGCGCAGGCGCTCCAGCTGCGTGCGAAAGGCCTGCGTGTACGGATCGGTGGCGATCGCGCCGCTCTGCCAGCTGGAGCGGCGCGGTGGCAGATCACCGGTCAGATCATAGAAGCGCCGCTGGATCTCGGGGCGGGAGAGGAACTCGAGCAGTTCCCAGGCACTTTGCTGATGCTGCGAGCGGCGAAAAATCACCAGGCTCGAACCGCCGGCATTCGAGACACCCGGACCGTCGGGACCGGGCATTGGTGCGGTCATCCAGCTGCTCTGCAATTCGGGCGGCAGGCGGTGCTTGAACTCACCGATGTTCCACGGGCCCGAGATATAGAAGGAGAAGAAGCCCTTGCCCATCTCGTTCCAGACATTGGCGACCTGCTGGTTGGTCATGGTCGGCGCCAGCGACTCGGCGAACAGATCGCGGTAGAAGCCGAGCGCACGGCGGAAGGACTCGCTCCTGAAATTGCCGTAACGGGCGCCATCACGCAGCATCGGTTCGCTCTGCTCGAGCGCGAGAATCTGCAACGGTTCGAACTCGTTCAGCGGCATCAGGACCGCGTAGCGTTGCGGGCCCACCATCCGCTTGATGGCCCGCAGCTGCGTAAGCCAGCCCGACCAGGTCTCGGCCGGTGCATCGAATCCGGCGGTCTTGAGCAGGTCGCGCCGATAGAACAGCAGTCGGGTATCGACATACCAGGGCACGGCATACAAGGTGCCATCGACCGTATTGGTCTGCCACACGCCCGGGAAGTAATCCTCGGCCACGATCTGCTGGGAACGGGCGACGCGCGCCGCGAGTGGCTCGAGCGCCTTGAGCGCCACCAGTTCCGGGATCCAGGAGTTGCCGAGCTGGCACAGATCCGGTGTGGCATCGCCAGCGACCGCGGTCAGCAGCTTCTCGTGTGCCGCGGTCCAGGCGAGCTGCTGGACCTCGACCTTCACCAGCGGGTGCGTGCGCTCGAATTCCGGCAGGAGCTGCGCGAGGACCTCGGCTTCGATGCCCATGGCCCAGAAATGGATGACCTCAACTTTGGGCGCCGAGGGTCCACAGGCACCCAGCAGTACGATGGCCGCGAGCGTCGCGATACGCGCACAGCCGCCAGTCCACAGCGCTTTACCCGCTACCTTCATTCGCCCTGATGCCCTCCCGCAAGCGACTGCGACGATGCTCGCACGTTGCTGCATCAGGAGCCAGCCGCGAGTGGATGTCAGACAGTCGCGTTTCGACGGGGGAAAAAATCGCGCAGGGGTCGCGCGTGTCCAGCGGAGCGCAGATCAGGCTAGGACAGCCAGCCGCCAGTGAATCCGGCGCGTTGCAGCCCCAGCACGAGGCTCGCGTTCTGCTGCATCGTCGACCAGATGAGCTGACTGCGATAGTTCTCCAGCATCGCGACGATCGGACCCTGATCGATGCCGAGATATTGCGTGTCGACCCAGCCGGCACCGGCGACGTACTGGCCCTGTGTCAGCGGCGATCCCGCCGGGATACTCTGGTTGAAGGCATCGAAAAATCCGTACTGGCCCATTGCGAAGCCGGCGTTGAGCTGTGAGAGCGCCTCGGCCGCGGGCGCAACCAGCTCCGGGGCGAACGGCATCGAGGCAATCGATGCTACCGGCGCTATGGTGCCATCGTCGTTGTCGCCGGCGAGGCCGACTCCGCGCGCGATGTAGCCCTCGATCTGCCGCGTCTGCCCCTGATAGCTGATCTGGAAATCTCCAGGACCGTCACAGGCGGTCAGGCCCCACGCGTTGGCGCCATAGCCCTGCCAGGCGAGCGGATTCGCAATTGCATAGGCATTCTGGGCCAGCACCGCCAGGCGGCTGTTCTGGAAGTAATCCAGGTTGTGCGCGCTCATGTAGGCATCCCGGATGCCACTGAGGTTTACCCACACCTGCGTGTACTGATGGCCGAACATCGGCCCGAAAGTCAGGAACTCATAGCCCTGCACTGTGCCCCAGCACTGCGCATAGCCACTGGTCCACGCGCCCCAGGCCGAGGCGGCGACCGGCAGCCTCGGCGAACCCAGTGCCAGCAGGTAGACAATCATCGCCTCGTTGTAGCCGATGCAATCGTACGGCGAGAAGCCACTCTCGGGTGTCCAGGACAGGCAGATTGCTGGCGCCCGGGTCTGTGCCCAGGGCCAGTTGACCTGACCGTAGAGGCTCGCTGCCAGCTGCCGGATGTTGCTCTCCACGGTGTTCGACTGGCTGAAATACTCGCCACAGAACAGCACGCCGGCCATCAACAGCGAGGTGTCGATGATCGAGAGCTCGCTGGTCTGATAGCGCATGCCGGACTGCATATCGAGGAAGTGATAGAAGAAGCCCTGATAACCCGCGCAGCCGCTGGTCGCAGTGCCTTGCGGCGCGCCCCAGAGAAACTGCAGCGTCGCCTGGACGCGTTGTGCCGCGGCGCTGCGCGTGATCCAGCCATTCTCGACGCCGATCGGATAGGCGGTGAGCGCGAAGCCGATCGCGGCAATGCTGGCGAAGGGCGGATTGGGATAGCGATCCGGTGCCAGCCCGAGTACCGGATCGGTGGTCTCCCAGAAATAATTGAAGGTCTGCTGCTGCAGGCTGGCCAAGAGTGGCGTGAGCGTCGTGCCGGAGGGAGGCGCCGCCGGAGCTGATGAACTGCCGCAACCGGTGATCAGCGCGGCGCTTGCCCCGGAGCCCAGCGCGACGAACGCGCGCCGGCTCAGGCCTCCGCCTGGCAGCGTGTGCCTACCGCGCGTTGGCCTTAGCCGAGCCATCCGCCCTGGAATCCCGCGCGCTGCAAACCACGGCGTAGCACGGCATCCTCGCGCGAGAGGCGCCACAGCAGGCCGCTGCGATGATTTTCGATCATCGCGAGGAGCGGGCCCTGGTTGATACCGTAGTAGCGCGTATCGACCCAGCCCAGTTCACCGACGCGCCGGCCGTGAGTGGGCGTCAGCTCGTACTGGAAACTGGGATTGAAACTATCCAGGAAGCCGTACTCGCCAAACAGCACGGCACCGTAGCGCCGATACATCTCATCCATCGCCGGCAGCACCAGTTCAGGCGCAAACGGCAACGAGCCGAGCGCTGCCATGGGCGTCAGAGTGCCATCATCGTAGTTCTGAGCGGGATTCAGGCACACGCCACGCGCTGCGTAGGTATGGAAGGCGCGTTGCTGTCCGCGGTAGGGGAGTGTTTGCGATACGGGTCCGTCCGAGGCACTGAGGCCCCACACATTTTCGCGGTAGCCCGCCCACCCGAGCGGGTTGGCGATCGCATAGGCGTGCTGTGACAGGGTCGCGCGGCGGCTGTTCTCGAAGTAATCCAGGCCGCGCGCTCTCATGTAGGCATCGGAGGGTCCGTGAAGATCGAACCAGACCTGGGTGAACTGGTGCCCGAAATGTGGCCCGAAGGTCAGATGCTCGATGTCCTGCACGCGTCCCCAGCTGCGCGGGTAGCCGGCGGTCCACGCGGCCCAGGCCTCTGGCCCGACCGGGTGGCTCGCCGAGCCGAGCGCGAGCAGGTAGACCATCATGGCTTCGTTATAGCCGATCCAGTTGGCGCGCAGAAAGCCGGTCTCGGGGCGCCAGCCCATGCAGATCGCCGGGCCGTGTGCCTGGAGCCAGGGCCACTCGACGCGTTCGCACAGCTCCTCGGATAGCGTGCGCAGTGCCGCCTCTTCGGCGCTAGGAGCATTGAAGTATTGCGCGCAACAGCGCACACCCATCAGCAGCAGCGCGGTATCCACGCTCGAGAGTTCGGAGTTGCGATAGCGCGTGCCGCTGCTCATATCCAGGAAGTGATAGAAGAAACCGCGGTAGCCGCTGCACTCGTGCGAGCCATCGCCCTGCGGCGCATCGCGCAGGAACTGCAGCGTCGCCGTGGCGCGCGCCAGTGCCTGGCTGCGTGCTACCCAGCCACGCTCGACGCCAATCGGCAGCGCGGTCAGCGCAAAGCCAATCGCGGCGATGCTGGCCGGTGAGCCATCCGGCGTCAGATCGGGTGCCAGGCCATGCGCGGCGTCGGTGGTCTGCCAGAAGAAGTTGAACGTACGCCGCTGGGTCTCATTCAACAACGCCTCGGTGCTCAGCGGCGGAGGCGGCCCCAACGGCGCCGCCGCATTGGCAGACAGCCCGGTGTGCGCTGTGCAGGCGGCGAGGCCCGCGGCCGCGGTAGCTCCCAGGCCCTCGATAAACGTGCGTCGATTCAGCGGATACAAAGCTTGCTCCAGGCGGTGCGTCAACGAAGCGGGCGGGCGGTGCAGCAGCTGTCGGCCGGATCCTGGATCCAGCCCTGAACATGCGCCGATTTGTTAGGACACCAGTTCAACGCAAGCGGCTCCTCCTAATCAAGGAACTCTGTCTCGCATCCGAGCGCCCAGGTTCAGATCATCATCTTGGGCGCCTGGCAGTGGCGGGCGATGAACTGCGCATGCGTGGGCATGACATCGACGCAGGAGGCCACGACCTTGCGCACGCCGTTGACGAACTCCTCGAGCTGTTGCTCGGGCATCTGATCCACTAGCGGATGATAGCTTTGCGGCACGATGTGCTGGCCGAGCATCACCTGCACCCAGCTGGTGAGCGCGAACAGCTCTTCCGCGTTGCGATAGAAGCGTCCGCTGTCCTTGAACAGGCGGATGGTTTCCTGGAGAGGCTCAGGAATGCTCATCGTTCGACAGTGATTCCAGAACGGGGTATCGCTGCGCTCGGTAGCGTGATAGTGCAGGATCAGAAAATCCCGGATGCGCTCGAACTCAAATACCGACTGGCTGTTATAGCGCTCGATCAGCGTCGGGCTGAAATCCATCGTGGGCAGCAGATTCATCAGGCGCGCGATGCCCGATTGGATCAGGTAGATGCTGGTGGATTCAAGCGGCTCCATGAAGCCGCTCGCCAGACCCAAGGCGATACAGTTACGGTTCCAGAACTTACGGCGCATGCCGGTAGTGAAGCGCAGCGCCCGCGGCTCGGCCAGCGCCCGTCCTTCGAGATTCTTCATCAGTGTCGCCGCGGCCTCATCGTCGCTGACATGGGCACTGGAATAGACATAGCCGTTACCCATGCGATGCTGCAGCGGAATGCGCCACTGCCAGCCGGCAGCGCGCGCCGTCGAGCGGGTGAATGGTGTCGGCGGTCCGACGTTTTCGCAGGGTACAGCGACTGCGCGGTCGCACGGCAGCCAGTGGGTCCAGTCCTCGTAGCCGGTGTGCAGCGCCTGCTCGATCAGCATGCCGCGAAATCCCGAGCAGTCTATGAACAGCTCGCCCCGGACGATGGCGCCACTATCGAGCTTGACGCCGGTAATGAAGCCATCCTCGGGACGCAGCAGCACCTCGACAATCTTGCCCTCGGTGCGATGCACCCCCAGCCCCTCAGCGAATCGGCGCAGGAATCGCGCGTAGAGTCCGGCATCGAAATGGTAGGCGTACGGGATATTGCCGAGCGGCGAACCTGGCGGCGCATCGGAGGCGGCGGTCATGAATTTGCCGCGGGGTGCTGCCGCGGTATTTATCGAGTAGTCACCGATGTCCGAGGCCTTGCCGGCCAGGAATTGCTTGAGCCAGTACTGATGGAAGGGCAGCAGGCCGACATCATGACCTATGCTGCCAAAGCCGTGGATGTAACGATCGCCAAGCCGGCCCCAGTCCACGAACTCGATCCCGAGCTTAAAGGTGCTCTGGCTCTGGCGCAGGAACTCGGTCTCATCGATCTCGAGGATCGTATTGAAAGTCTTTAGATGGGGCACCGTGGCTTCGCCAACGCCCACGGTGCCGATTTCCTCGGACTCCACCAGATCGATCCGCACCTCGCGCCCGAGCAGCTTGGCGCAAGCGGCAGCGGCCATCCAGCCCGCGGTGCCGCCTCCGACTATCACGATGTGCCGGATGTTCTGTGCCGTCATGTGAGGAACGTACGCCCCCGATCCAGCAGGATCGGGGGCGTATCAGGTACCCTTAGAACTTCGCGCCGGCGGTCAGCTTGATCTCGCGCGGAGTGCCATCGACCGGCCCATTCATCGCGTAGGTGACTGGCTGAAATGTGGGATAGGTGGTGTTCTCGTTGGCGAAGTTCGCCCAGTTGAAGACATTCAGGAAGTCCAGGCGTACATAGGCCGAAACGCTCTTGTAAATGTTGAAGCTCTTTGTTGCCTGCAGGTCCAAGTCCTTGTAACCAATCGTCTCGGGCGGATAGCCGCCAATGGGAGTGTAGCCGTGCGGGTTCCCAACCGCGGCCACCGGCGTCAGCCCATACATGAAGCCATCAGTGGCAATCGGGGTCGCCACGGTAAGCTTGGCGCCGATAATCGTATCCCACGGCCCGTGCAGCGACCCGGCTGAAACCAGGCGATGGTGCGGCTGCTGGTTAGACTGTACAAAGGGATAGGCGCGGATATTGGCTTCATCGAATGAGTAGGGACCGTTACCCTGGTTCGTCGACGCATTCGCGTACGTGTACGCAATGCTGGCGCCCCACTTGGATTCCACCGTGTAGGGCTTCTCGGCCGACAGCAGGATCTCAGTATCCTTGGTTGCAATACCGTTACTGCCGAGGATGAGATTTGAGCCGGTGCCCGCCCCCGTGGTGGTCGGTATGCCCTCACCCCAAGGCTGACCGCCATTCATCCAGAATGCGCCGTTCGGGTAACGATTGCCCAGCGTCCAGACGAAGCCGTTGTAGCTCAGAATGCGGGCGACACTGAGGCTGGTATTCCAGTCACCCAACTTGTTGCGAATACCGACGCTGAACTGATCCGAGTAAGGCACTTTCAGATTGTTATTGATGACATCTATTTCGCCGGCGTTGGCGGCATTGCCGTAGACCGAGTTGTAGTAGGACTGCAGCGCCCCTGGCGTGTAGAAGTTTGGATTCCAGGCGGTACCCGCGCCATTGCACGTGCTTGGTTGGCCCGTAAAGCACAGCGTCGGCGTTGGCAGAGCGGACTTAGTCTCTTCCACCTGCAGGAAGTTAAACAGGTCGCGATCGTAGGCGCGGCCTATGCCACCGAACACCACATGCTTTTGATCCTCAAACAGATCGTAAGAGAAACCCAGGCGTGGTTGCCATTCGCCCAGGTAGGGCTTGCGGTTGTGCCCATTACTGATGTAGTCATTGATGTTAATCCCGCCAGCCGCCAAGGCCTCGGCGTAGGTCTCGCCCGGGTTACCACCCGGCTCCAGCTGCTGCGTCAGTCGGTTGACCGAGGCGGCCGGCGTCACGTAATTGAGCCACTCACCGTTGTACTCATAGTCCCAGCGCAGTCCGAGGTTCAAAGTCAGTTTCTTATTCAGCGCCCAGTCGTCCTGGAAATACACGCCAATCTGGTTGTCGACCGAGCTCGCAATCGGATTCTCGCCGGGAACCGGATCGGCGAACTGCGCCTGGTAGGGTGTTGGATTTGTGCCCGCACTTGTGACCTCATAGAAGAAGTCGGGGTTCACATCTGCGGAGTCCTCCGCGGTCAGTTTCACCTGCTTGAATTTCACGCCGGTCTTGAGTGTGTGCTCGCCGTCCCATTCCAGGTCATTAAAGGTCAGATCGTCCTGGATTCCCGGTCCCTTCTGTCCCTTGTCCTGAGACGACAGGGGACTGGCGGGCCCAGCGTTCACAATAAACTGGTTCTGGTAGGTAACATTTGGCGGAGTGCCATTCGTGACCAAGTAATCATAGGTGGAGCCGTTGCCGTACTCCTGCGGGCTCGGATTGTAGAATGCATCCTCGTAAGTCAGCAGCAGGTCGTTGAACGCATGCTCAAAACTGTGCTGCCAGCGAAGGTCGATGCGTTTGTCATAGATAATATCATCCAGACCAGCGCTGGCTGTGTCGCCAGGGCCCACCTGAACGTTGCTGGAATCCTCGCGTCGATACTTGCCGCTCAATTCGAACCGATCGGAATCGGTGGGCTCAAAATCAAGCTTGCCGAAATAAAGCTTCTCCTTAAATGGAAGGTCCGCCGGCCCAAACTGCGCAACAACGCTCGGCGGCAAATCGGCGTTGATCCCCGCGACGTTGGGAATCACCGCTATGGGCGTGTTGTAGTCCTTGCCCTCGTAGGTGACGAAGAAATGCAGCTTGTCCTGAATGATCGGTCCGCCAAATGCGAAGCCGTATTCTGCGGTGTTCGAATCAACTTTCTTGCCTGCAATCACCTCTGCGGGCTCCTCAGCCCGGAAGCTCTCGTTGGTGTAATCACCGAAGATCTCGCCGTGGAACTCGTTGGTACCGGACTTCGTCTCGGCGACGATCGCCGCACTCGAGATCTGATCGTACTCGGCCTTGTAGTTGGAGGTGATGACCTTGTATTCACCGATGGCCAGCTGCGGGAAGGGGTTGCCTTGGCTCTCGTTCTGACCCGGTACGCCGCCCTGCATGACATAGGCTTTCTGCCCGACGCCATCGATGTAGACGTTGGTTTGATCCGAGGCCTGCGCGCCGCTGGTCAGCGATGTGTTGCCGTTCGGCGCGATGGTGAATTGCATGCCCGGGACCAAATCGGCGAACTCAAGGAAGTTGCGGGTAGCCTGTGGGACGGTCTCGATCTCTTCCTGAGAGACAGTGACGCCGACTTCGGACGTCTTCACTTCGACCAGACGCGTAGCCCTGACAATGACCTCTTCAAGCGTCTCGGCAGGTGCTTCCGAAGTGGCTACCAGATCCAAGGTTGCCGTGGAGGCTACTGTCAGCGTTACATCCGTCTCAGTGCCTGGACCGGCATCAACGCGGTAGGTGCCTGGCGGCAGCCCCACTAGGGTATAGGTACCACTAGCATCTGCTGTGGTATGTCGCACGGCGCCAGTGGCCGCGTTCTTTGCCGTCACGATGCTGCCGGCGGGCGCCTGACCGCGCAAGGTGGCATCAACTGACTGCGTCCAACCTACCGTTGGCAGAACCAGTGCGGAGGCCAGTGCGGCCCCCATGACGGTTCCGTACATTCCAATGTTGTTTCGATTGCGGTTGCGATAGCGCTTCTTCACGGTTCAATCCCCCTAGTTACCCTGATAACAGCGCGCGAAGCGCTGAACGTTCTACTTACTGCAGCGCGCGGCCTGAGCTGCGCACTCATCCTCTCTTCGTTTAAGTCAACCAAACCGCGGCACCGACATCCGCTCGGCTTTGAAGCGAGCGACGCGGCTGGAGCCGTTGTTTGGGCCGATCCTTGTTCAAAATCTTCTGGGCACGCAGCTCGCGTCCCGCGGTACCACTGCCCAGCTGACCGGGGCTCGCGCACGAGGCCCGAATGACCAGTTGGGTCGTCAGCAGGTGCTGGGTACGCTGAGCGCTGGCTGGATCCTCGATCGCGCGTGCCAGCTCTTCGAGTGCCTGACGACCCAGTTCGGTCGTCTGCGCGCGCACAGTCGTCAGCGGCGGTGTGACAAAGCGGGCGATCGGGATGTCATCGAACCCGGCGAGCGCCACGTCCTGCGGCACCCGCAAGCCCGCCTCGGTCAGCGCAAACAGGCAGCCAATGGCCATCATGTCGTTACCGGCGAAGACCGCATCGGGGCGCGGTGATGCGGCGGCGATCTCGCGACCTGCAAGATAGCCGGATTCTTCAGTGAAATTGCCGTGCACGACGAGGCTCTTGGCGGCCGCGGTGCGCCCAAGCGCTGCACGAAAGCCGCGCAGCCGCTCGCCAGACTCAAAATTGCTCTTCGGGCCGGTAATGTGCGCGATGCGCTGATAACCGAGCGAGCGCAGATGCTCGACCATGGCCCGGGCGCCACCATAGTTGTCGGTGAGGAACGCGGGCGCACGCCCTGAATGCACGGGCGTGTTCATCAGCACCGTCGGTAGCGTCTCGGGCAGTGAGCGCTCGATCAGATCGGCATCCACATGCGGCGACATGATCAGCACGCCGTCCACCCGGCCGTTCATGGCGCGCAGGGCGAGGCTTGCCTCGTCCGCGTCACCATGTGAGCTCGAAACCAGCAGGTGAAGCCCGGTTGTACGGGCACCGCGGTCAATGCCACGGATCAGCTCCGAGAAGTACTCGCCGTGTATATCAGGCAACAGCACGCCGATCGTACGCGTGCGACGCGTGATCAGGCTGCGGGCCGCCTGGTGTGGCGTGTAGCGCAGATGCTTGGCGGCACGCTGCACGCGCCGGCGCGTTTGCTCCGTCACCACGCCAGTGCCGTTCAGCGCACGCGAGACCGAGGCAATCGATACGCCCGCGCGCAGGGCTACGTCCTTAATCGTGGCTGCCATCAGTCCGTTGAATCCCCCGAATTATTCTTTCGTAAACGTTTACCAATGCAGAAGTAAACGTTTTCGCGATTCTAGGGACCAATGTACAATGTTGTCAACACGGCACCTGATGATCCGTGCAGATGCGAAGGATGCGGCGCACAGCCGCGCTGGGGGATTTGGTGAGACACAGGCTCGCGCCGGGCATGCTTATGGATTTCAATGCAGTGCATTGGAGCGATCGCACCTCCGTCGTTCTGAGTTCTGGCAATCGCAGTTGAAGATGCGGCCACCGAATATCAGAACGCTGCGATATTCGTTGCCCGGAGGCAACAAAGGCACGCTAGACGCACCTTTGGAGGGCGACGCATTCCGCTCAGGCTGTCACTATTCTGGATGCGACGCCGACAGGTCGCAGAATCTACCGAAGTCTGGTGCCATCGGGGGTGGATGCCAGCGCCTCGCGTCTCGCACTGATCGGATGGCGAGCCTGCGGCGCCTCAGCCGTGCAGCGTGGCTCAGCCTGCTCTTGCTGTCCTGGCGCGTCGCCGTTGCTGCCCCGGAAACGCTGTCGGGCTGGATCGCGCGCCAGGAACTGAGCTCGTGGCAGCACCTGCTCGAGAACATTTCACCGCAGATCCCTAAGCACCCGGGCGAGGGACCGCCCGTTCCGGGCATCGTGGTCGCGGCCTTGCAAATGAAAGACCCCGACTACTATTTTCATTGGGTCCGCGATTCGGCACTGGTCATGCACACCGTGGCCGAGGCCTTCGCGCTGCAGCGCCCGTACACGAGCCGTGAGCTCTTCGAGCGGCAGTTCGATGATTTCCTGCAACTCTCGCGGCGCCTGCAGACCACTCCATCCCCGTTCGGGCTTGGCGAACCACGCTACACGGTCAGCGCTGATGTGGATTCACTGCCCTGGTCCAGGCCCCAATATGATGGACCGGCGCTGCGTGCACTTTGCGTACTCGAGTATTTCAAGGCCGAGGCGGCGAGGCAGGTGAGCGATTCGAAGCGCGACGCTCTCGCGGTGCAGATCCTGCGGACCGACCTCGATTACCTCACGACCGTGTGGAACCAGCGCGGCTTTGATGTCTGGGAGGAGTTGCGGGCAGATAACTACCAGACACGCCTCGTGCAGCTGGCTGCCCTGGAGCAGGGTGCCGACTGGTTCGAGCATCAAGGCGACTCTGCTGAGCAGGTGGCGCGCTACCGCAACGTCGTGCATCTGCTCGAGCCCCTGCTCGATGATCACTGGGATCCGACGCGGGGTTACCTGCGCTCGCAGCTGGCCATTGTCGCGACCGACGGCTACACCGCCAAAAAGACGGATCTTGACTCCGAGGTCATCGTGGCCGTTGTCGATGCAGATCGCGCTGGCGATGCCCAATCGGTTCTGGACGATCGGGTGCAGGCTTCGGTCGCCGCGCTTGAGGATCTGTTCCGCGACAGCTTCCCGATCAATCATCGCGCCGATGTGGGGCTCGGCTATGGCCGCTATCGCGGCGATACTTATTACGGCGGTAATGCCTTCGTATTCATCACCGCCGACTTCGCCACCTTTTACTACCGGCTCGCACGCCGCTTCAAAGAAGGCGCCAGCGTCACGGTTACCGCGCGCAATCTGGCCTTTCTGCGCTCGGCACTGCCGGACGCCGACCCTGGGAAGCTCCAGGTCGGCGTGAGCGCTGCCCGCGGTTCAGCGCTGCACGCAGCGGCAATCGCGGCGTTTGTACGCAAGGCGGATCTGATCCTGGAGCGCCTGCAGCTGAGTACCCCCGCAGACGGACAGATGTACGAGCAGATCGACAAGCGCACCGGATTGCCGGCTTCCTCCCGTGGTACCGGGTGGAGCCACGCCGCCTTTCTGACCGCCGTGTATGAGCGCGCGCAACTGCAGGCCGCCGCGCCCGCTGCGCCGGTGACGCAATGAGCGCGTCATATCCGAGCACCACCCAGCCTCGATGGCCAATGCCAGTGGTGCACCCCGAGCTTCGTCCCGCAAACTTTCTGAACAGATCTATCTACCCATAGGGAAGCGACATCATGTCCCGCAAATCACCGCTTTGGCGTCTGCTGCTGGTCACCGGCCTGTTGCTTGCTGCGACAGCGACCCCGGCCCCGGCGCAGGAACATCTAACCCTCGATGCCTCGGCCCCGGCGCGTCCGTTTCCGCATTTCTGGGAACGGATGTTCGGATCCGGACGCGCGGTGCTGAGCCTGAGGGACAGCTACCGGCAGGATCTGCGTGCGGTCAAGAGCGTGACCTCCTTCGGCTACGTGCGCTTCCACGGCATCCTGATGGATGAGCTGGGCGTCTACGATGAAGACTTGAGCGGACAGCCGGTCTATAACTTTTCCTACATCGACCAGATTTACGATGGTCTGCTGGCCAATGGGGTGCGGCCGTTTGTCGAGCTGAGCTTCATGCCTAAGAAGCTCGCGGCGCAGCAGCTGCTGCATCCCTTCTGGTACAAGCAGAACATCTCGCCGCCCAAGGACTATGCGCGCTGGGATGGGTTGATCAGTGCGCTGGCGGCTCATCTGATCGAGCGCTACGGCATTGCAGAGGTCAGCCAGTGGTATTTCGAGGTCTGGAACGAACCCAATCTCGATTTCTGGGGCGGCACACCGCGGCAGTCGAGCTACTGGGAGCTGTACGATCATACGGCCAAGGCGCTCAAGGCCGTGGACTCGCACTTGCGCGTGGGTGGTCCGGCGACTGCGCAAGCCGCCTGGGTGCCCGATTTCATCCAGCACGGCAAGGACGCCGGTGTACCGATCGATTTTGTGTCCACGCATGTCTACGGAGATGACACGGCCAAGGACGTGTTCGGCACCGATGAGCACATTACTCGCGAGGACATGGTGTGCCGCGCGGTCAGCAAGGTGCACGATCAGATCAAGGCCTCTTCGCAACCCTCATTGCCGCTGATCTGGAGTGAGTTCAACGCGAGCTTCGCCAACAAGCCCTTCGTCACAGACTCGGTGTTCATGGGATCGTGGCTCGCCAGCACGATCCGCCAGTGCGATGGGCTGGTCGATGACATGTCCTACTGGACCTTCTCGGATGTCTTCGAGGAACAGGGTGTCGTCAAGACGCCCTTTTATGGTGGGTTTGGCCTGCTCGCCGAAGGCGGCATTCCGAAGCCATCCTTCAACGCTTTCGCATTGCTGCACCAACTGGGTGACTCGCGCCTGCAGCTGGACGTGGACGGTACGTTGCTGACCCGGCGCAGTGACGGCGCGCTGGTCCTCGCGCTGTGGAACTACGCACCGGCCGAGGAAGTCGTCGCGCCGCGGCGCATTGCGCTCGACCTGAAGGCCTTTGCCAGGCGCAAGGTCACCGTGGCACGCCTCGATGGCGCTCATGGGGATGTCCATGTCGCCTACGCAAGCATGGGCTCACCGCGTTACCCGACGATGCAGCAACTGCAGGCGCTCAAGGCCGCCGCGACGCTGCCGGCGCCCAAGGAGGAGCATCTCGAGGGCGGCGAACTGGACTTGATCATCCCGAGTCAGGGCCTGGTGCTGGTAACCATTAAATAGGGGCCACCACGCGGGACCGTTTCGAGTCACGCCCCTTCAGTTGCGAACCGAGGCGTTCCCACTGAAGCGGGCGACGCTGTGCTCAGCTCAAGGCGCGCGTGCTGGTGAAAAAGCCATTCAGCGTCAGCCGGCCCGTTGCCGGATGGCTCGTCAGCAACTCCGGGGCGGTAATGTCGCCGGAGTGGAGCACGCTCCCGTCGTAGAAAATCATGCGGTTCCAGCGCGCGGGAACGGTCGCCGTGCATTCGAAGTAATCATTGGAGCCTTGCAGGTAGCCGCCCGGGAGGCCATAGCGCTGCGCGAATGCGTCCGGCGGCAACTGCGTGGCATCGTTGAACAGGGCGGTAATCTCGGCCGGCGAGCGCCGCGGTTCGTAGAAGCTCGTTCCTCCCAGCCGTACATCGCGGAACAGATACAGTACGGAGGCCTGGATGCACTGACCCGGGATCAGCAGATGACTGTCCCTGTGTGGCAGCCGTTGGTAGGGCGCCAGGGCAGTCGGTGTGAGGCTCGTCAGCGACAGCCGACAGTGCAGACGCAGGCAGCGGCGGGCGCCGAACTGGCGGCGCACGCGAAGATTGAAGAGGCTCTGCAGGTCTTCGAGGACCTCGCCAGGCGCGGCCAAGTACAGGCCGGGGTAGGCGTTGAAATCGACATTCTTGAACGCCGCCGCTTCACGCACCGAGTAATCAAGGAGCCGCTCGGGCTCAAGTAGCGCATCGTCGAGGATCAGCAGCGTGTGGTCGGTGCCCACCCGCTGCAACTCGATCTTTGCATTCGGATTGAAGATCACGTGCTCGCGATAGATCAGGACTTGGGGTCCGCCTCGGGATTGCGCCAGCCGCCATCCTCGCGGGTCATGGCATCCGCCTCCGCCGGACCCCACGTGCCCGGCGCGTACTCGTGTATCGGTGATGCGCCCTTGATCGCAGCATCGACAATCCGCCACGCCTCCTCGATGTAGTCCTCGCGGGCGAACAAGGCCTGATCGCCTGCCAGGGCATCACCGAGCACCCGCTCGTAGGCATCCTGCTCCCCGGCACCGGGGCGGCGACTGGCCAGCAGTTCGACCAGCTGGCCAACCATCGAATCCTTGTCATCCATCGTGGTTGCGCCGATGGCAATCGTGACATCGGGGCTGATGCGGAAGCGCACGTAGTTTGCTGGCGAACTCTGACTGGCAAAAATCCGCGGCGGGTGCCGCATGCGCACGAACACCTCAGTACACGACACCGGCAGGCATTTGCCCGCGCGCAAGAAGAACGGCACACCTTCCCAGCGCCAGGAATTGATGTGCAAGCGCAACGCCGCGAACGTCTCGGTCGTAGTTCCTGCGGCCACGCCTTTCTCCTGGCGGTAGCCCTGGAACTGGCCACGGACCACATCCTCGGGCTTCAGTGCCGGGATCGCTCGCAGTACCTTCACTTTTTCATCGCGCAGCGCCTCACTGTCATTGCGGGCCGGCGGTTCCATCGCAATATTTGCCAGGATCTGGAACATGTGGTTCTGCATGACATCACGCACCGTGCCAACCTCGTCGTAGAAGGCGCCCCGTCCTTCCACGCCGATGTTCTCCGCCATCGTGATCTGCACGCTCTCGACAAAGTTGCGATTCCAGAACGCCTCGAGGAAGGCGTTGGCAAAGCGGAAGAACACCATGTCATGCACCGGGCGTTTGCCCAGATAGTGATCAATGCGGAAAATGTGGGCCTCATCGAAGGCGCCGAGCAGAATGCCGTTGAGCTCCCGGGCAGACTCCAGGTCGCGGCCGAAGGGCTTTTCGACCACCACGCGGGCGCCTTGCGCACAGCCGGCCTTCGCCAGCTGCTCGACCACGCGCCCGAACCAATCAGGCGGGATCGCAAGATAGTGCGCCGGCTGTTTGGCATCGGCGAGCTGCTTGCGCAGCGCCTGATACGTTGCCGGATCGGAGTAATCGCCGTTGACGTAGCGCATCAGTCCAGCCAGTTTCTCGAATGCAGCCGGATCGATGCCTCCGCCGTGCTCTTCGATGCTGGCACGGGCGTTGGCCTTGAACTGCTCGAGGGTCCAGCCGGCTCTGGCAACCCCGATCACGGGCACGTTCAGATGGCCGCGCTTTGCCATCGCGTGTAGCGCCGGATAGATCTTCTTGGTGGCCAGATCGCCGGTGGCACCAAAAAACACCAGGGCGTCGGCCGGGGAGAGGGTTGCAACCATCGTGATGTCCTACTTGGGCGCCGACTTCTCGAGATGGCCACCGAATCCGTAGCGCATCGCCGAGAGCAGCTTGTCCTGATAATCGGCTTCGCCCCTGGAACTGAAACGCTCGTAGAGGGCCGTCGTGAGCACCGGCGTCGGGATGCCCTCATCGATGCCGGCCTTGATGGTCCAGCGGCCTTCGCCTGAGTCCGATACGCGTCCGGAGAATTTTGCGAGCTTGGGATCCTGCAGCAGCGCGCTCGCGGTCAGATCCAGCAGCCACGAGGCGATCACACTGCCACGGCGCCACACTTCGGCGATATCGGGCAGGTTCATATCGTACTGGTAGTGCTCCGGATCGCGCAGCGGCGTGGTCTCAGCATCGTCTTCCTGCACCTGCTTGCCCACGTTGGCGGCGCGCAGCAGGCTGAACCCTTCAGCGTACGCGGCCATGATGCCGTACTCGATGCCGTTGTGGACCATCTTGACGAAGTGACCGGCGCCGCTGGCGCCGCAGTGGAGATAGCCCTGCTCGGCCTGTCCGCCGATCTTCTCGCGTCCCGGCGTGCGCTCAATCGAGCCGACGCCGGGGGCGAGGCGCGAAAATATCGGATCGAGCGACTTCACCGGTGCGGCTTCGCCGCCGATCATCATGCAGTAGCCGCGCTCAAGACCCCAGGTGCCGCCGCTGGTTCCGACATCGACATAATGAATGCCCTTGGGCGCCAGTTCCTTGGCGCGCCGGATGTCATCGATGTAATAGGAATTGCCACCATCGATCAGGATGTCGCCTGAATCGAGCAGTGGCAGCAGGTCGGCAATCGTGCTGTCGACCACAGCCGCGGGCACCATCAGCCAGATCGCGCGTGGCTTGGTCAGCTTCGCGGCAAAATCCTTGAGCGATTCGCTGCCTACGGCACGGTCTTTGGCCAGCGCTGCAACAGCCTGGGCGGAGCGGTCGTAAACCACGCACTGATGTCCGCCGCCGATCAGGCGGCGCACCATGTTCGCGCCCATGCGACCCAGGCCAATCATTCCAAGTTGCATGCTGGACTCCTCTTAATGAATAGACTGGGGTGCTAGCGGCAAAGTTCGGGAGCAGGTCGCATCATTTGTGCGACGCTGCGGCGCGCGGCGCCCGCGCGATTCGGTCACCGGATCGGCCCCAGAGCCGGAAGCCACCCTTGAACGCGTGGCTGTTGTCGCCGAGGCGACAGTGCGGCGGCAGGCTATGGAGCAGGGCGGCATTGCCACCACCAATGACGGTCTCGTCAGGCTCGACGGCAGCTACCAGGCGAATGATTACGTCGTTGACCAGTTTGCGCCACTTGCGCTTGCCGTATTTCTTCAGCCCGCGCAGGCCGACATAGTCCTCGAAGGTCTTCTTGCGATACGGCAGGTGCCCGAGCTCCATGGGCTCGAGTACGCCATCGACGATCAACGCCGAGCCCAGTCCCGTACCCATGCCCAGGAACAGCATCCGGCCGCCCTCATAACTGCCCAGAGCCTGCATGGCCGCATCATTGATGATGCGTACGGGATGCTTGAATGCGCGCGCAAAATCGAATCCCACCCAGCCGGGTGCAAGATTATGCGGTTCGGCAAGCGGGCGATTGTGCAGCACCGGACCGGGGTAGCCCATGCTGATCGCATCGTAGTGCCAGTCGGCCGTGAGCCCGCGCACCCCGGCGACCAGAGCTTTTGGATTCAGCCCGGGGCCCGATGCAAACTCAAGCTTCGTGTGCTGCCCGGTCGCCAGCAGCTTCACGTGCGTCCCGCCCACATCGATGACGAGCACCTTCATCGCGGGCGCCTGACATGGTGGTTCAGGTCCATAGGCGGCTGGCTCAACCCGTGCGCCCCAGCGCTGCGCTCTTGGAGGCAATGACATCGAGCAGGTTGTTCCAGGACTTGACGAAGGAGGCGGCCCCTTCATCCTGAAGCTTGGCAGCGAGCGCACCGAGATTAATGCCGGCGGCGGTGAATGAGGCCAGTACGGTTTCGCAATCACCACCATCCGCAGGCGTGGGCGCGCCGATCTTGCCGCGCTCTGCCAAGGCCTTCAGTGTGCCTTCGGGCATCGTGTCTACAGTGTAGGGTGCCGCAAGCGCTTCAACATAGAGGGTCGCCGACGCCTTGGGATCCTTCGTCCCGGTGCTTGCAAGCAGCAGCCGTTGTGGTCGGCCGCCGGCATTCATGATGCGCCGGCAACGTGTCGAGGCGAGCAGGTCGCAATAGGCCTTGTACGCCCGCATGCCGACGGCGATGCCCAGGTGATTGACTAACGGCGCTGGCACTTTGTCGGCCACGGCGACATCCCAGCGACTGACGAATAATGAGGCGACCGAGGCAATGTCGGGTCGCAGGCCCTTTTCGATCCGCCGCTCGATGCCGCGCATGTAAGCCTCGGCGGCGGCGAGGTACTGTTCGCTGGAGAACAGCAGCGTCACATTGATCGGGATGCCGGCGAAGATCGACTCCTCGATGGCCCACAGGCCCTCAACGGTGCCTGGAATCTTGATCAGGACATTGGGCCGAGCCGCGCGGCGGCTCAGGTCAATCGCGGCGGCCAGCGTCGTCTTCGCATCGTGCGCAAGCAGCGGCGAGACCTCGAGCGAGACGTAGCCATCGACTCCGCAGGTACGCTCGAAGGTTGGCCGGAAGAGATCGGCCGCCTGCGTGATGTCCTCCAGCGCGAGCTCGAAGAACAGCTGCTCGCCGGCCAGTCCCCGGGCCACCTTGTTGCGGATAGCGCCATCGTAGGCTGCGCCGCCCTTGATCGCCTGATCGAAAATCGTCGGATTCGAAGTGAGTCCGGTGATCGCGAGTTCGTCGATGTAACGCTTCAGCGTTCCTGATGTGAGCAAGTCGCGGGTAATGTTATCCAGCCAGAGGCTCTGGCCGAGGTTCTGCAGCTGCTGGGTTGTGTTCACGGGAGGCTCCAGGAGAGACTTCCGCGCGTATCCGCGCGGACGGGTTCACAAATGATACTCCGTCGCCAAGGCGAGGGCTCAAGTGAGCGAGCTAACATCGGCTCTCGCATGCGCCGGTGCAGAAGCTGCAACGCAGCGTAGGGCCCACTCGCGGCACTAGCGATGTTGCCGCGCTCAGCGAATCATGTAGAGCTTGGTCACCGTTTCGTGGACTGTGCAGACGCCCTTCCAGTCCTGTACAAAAAAGGCCGCCGTATCGGGAACAATCTCAAGCACCTCACCGCTTTCGTGGACATAGGTGCAGCGTCCGGCCAGGAAGTGGCAGAACTCGTCCCGTGTGACGTGACAGAACCATTTGCCAGGGGTGCAACGCCAGATGCCGCACTCCGAACGTCCTTCCGGACCCTTATGCAGCAACTTGCCGGAGGTCGTGGAGACACCTTCGATCATCGTCGGGATCGGCCCCCAGTCCACGAGATTGGTTATCGACAGGGCACTCCTTATATAGGGTGTCAGCACGGCGTTGTTTCCTGGTTGATGACAGAGAACTGATCCGTTGAGCGGCGCGTCGCGGTTCCGACTGAAACAGCACTTTATTCATAATCGCGTCCGCTCAAACGGGGCGTTAGGTCCCCGGAGCGCGATTGTATCCCCGCGTCAAGGGCATCGATATGCCACTCCGTTCATGACCACTCCATAAGATTCCGCGGTCACAAAGATCGTGTTGGCCCCTAGACCCACGGCAAGGTTTCGAACATCTTTTGGTGCTTGAGGGTCCGCTGAAACGTTTCCGACCGCGGTGCATCCACTAACGCTCGATGCATCACGAACTATTCGCACTTGAGCGGCGCCAGGGGGCGAGCGCTGTCGTCACACAGCCACCTGTGACCAATGCGACGCCTGCCAAGAATGCGATTAAGCGAAAATGCTTCATATGGGACTCCCATGGACTGAGTGGACGGCGTGACACTTGCAGCAAAATTAAGCGGGCATCTAACTAGTGATAGCAAACGGCATTCGCGCGAGCATCAGGACATACGCGGTGCCCGTGAGTGCAACAAGCTATTCAGCAGCTGCGCCGCCTTGGCCGGCCCGTCTTGTTCCCGCATGCGTTTGCTGGTGACCGCAAGTCGGGCGCGCATCACGGAGTCGTTCAGGCAGGCCGCCAGCCGGATCGTCAGTTCGGACTCACTCCAGTCGGCTCGATTGAGCTTGTAGCCGTAGCCAGTTTCCTGAACGCGGGTGGCGTTGTCATGGCCGTCCCAAGCAAACGGCATGATGATCGCTGGCTTGCCAAAGTACAGGCATTCGGTGAACGAATTGTTGCCGCCATGGTGAATAACGACATCGACTTGCGGGATCAGCGAGGGTTGCGGGAACCAGCTTTCGATGATGACATTACCCGGCACCTCGCTGTACTTGTCCTTGTGACCACCGACATTCACCAGAGCGCGGTACGGCAGTCGGCCCAGAGCGGCGATCAGGCGCTTGAGCAGGGTGACATCCCCGGCACCCAGACTGCCAAAGGACAGGTATACCAGCGGCGCGTTCGGCTGTTTTGCAAACGGCGGCAGCGTGTAGGGGGCTTCCTGGCGTACGCAGCCCTCGAGGTACTGAAATTGTGCAGCGGGTAATCGCCTGGAGCGATCGAATTTCACCGCCTCGGGGTAAAGCAGCAGATTCATATAAGGCGAGGTCTCGAAGAACTGGCCGATCGGATAGGGCTGCTCGCCCTGGGCAACAAGAAATTCGTTGAATGTCGCGTGCAGCGGCCCGATCACTTCATTAAATCGCGCCCGGAAGCTCGCGTGGCATGCCTGGTCGCGCGCTCCGCAGCCGGAGAGGTGCGGGGGTATCGCAGGGTCCTCGATCTCATTCTCGGAGCAGGACACGATGCGCACCCAAGGCGCGCCGTGCTGTTTGATGGCTGGGAACAGGATGACGTTGTCCACGCAGATCAGGTCCGGACGCAGAGCGCCGAGCACTCCAGGCAGATCCTTTTGCGCGTAGCGGGCTGAGTCGACAATCGCCGCCCAGCAATCCTTCACGTAGTTGTCGAGCTGGTCATAGGGCGACTTGTAGAAGTTTTCCAGGTGCTGATTGATGAAGCCTTCCCAGAAGCTCGCCATCTGCGCTGGCGGCATGGGCTCGGAAAGATTGACGGGCAGCGCCTCGAATCCGTAGCCGCGATAGACCTCGAGAAAGCCCGGATCCGACAGAAACACCGCCCGCTGGCCCAGTCGGGTGACTGCCTGAGCGATGCCGACCGAATTGAGGGCCGGCCCGTACGCGGCCTCGGGAAAGAAGGCAATCGTCTTCTGCTGGGGATCCGTAGACACGCGTGCAACCTCGCGACTGCGTAGCTCAGTGACTGGCAGCCGCCGCGGCGTGCACGCCGGGCGCCTTCATCAGTTCATCGAACATGTGCACAAACTTTGGCACATCGACATCCACCTGGGCGTGCGCGAGCTGCAGATCGAGCGCGGGCTTGAGCGCGGCACCCCAGCTCAGCGTCTCGCCATAGGTCGGTCCATGACTGACATCAACGCTCAGGTAGAGCGGCAACTCTTGGGTAATGAGGCTCGGATCGATCCAGGCGCAGGCGGCCAGCTCATCCCAGAGGTAGTAGCGCTCCTCATTGAATTTGGCGATGTACTGGGCTGCCGGATTCCTGGACGTGGAAATATCATCGACCATCTGCTGGGTAAACATCGTCTTGATCGACACATCGACGGTAGTTACATCGATTCTTGGCCAGTGAGCGCGCAACGTGATCAACGCGGCTTCCGGATCGAACCACCAGTTGAATTCGTGGCGCGGGCTGGTGGCGAATTCAGGGTCTTCTGTGTGCGGATTCAGGCTGCCGCCCATGATGGCGATGCCCTGGCTGAGTTCGGCGAAGTGCGGATCGATGGAAATGGCGGTAGCAATGTCGGTCAGCGGTCCCGCGGCGTAGATCGTGACCTGATGCGGATGGGCGTGGACCTGGCGGATCATGAAATGGACCGCGTCCTCGGCGAGCGGTGCCGTGTGCGGCTCACCTTCCTGCAGCGGCGGCGTGTCCCACGGCCCGGGCTGTGGTGCTCCGGGCTTGGGCGCGGCCGATGCGCCCGCCTCGGGCGCACCCAGCGTGCTCAGCTTCTGTCCCCAGGCACCGAGCCACGCCACTTGCCCGACGATCGGCGCCATCAGCCGCGTCTCCTCCTGTGTGCGGACCAGTGGATAGACCGCACCTAAGACCACGGGGACGTCGGTGCGACCGATCATTTCCAGCATGCGCAGCGTGTGCCGGGCCTCGTCATCGCGCCAGGCATTACCAGTGACGATCGCTATGCCGAGCACATTCACCTGCGGGGATTGCAGCAGCACCATCATCGACATGATGTTCGAACCGCCCGGACCGGAGCCATCCTGGTCGATGATCACCATCCGCGGTTGCGCCCATGCCGGGCCCAACGCCGTAATCGCCAGCAAGCCGGTCCAAACCAATGTACGCCTCGGCAAATTCATCCTTGCTCCATCCAAAAGGGGGCTTGCCAGACATGATAGACGTCACAGCCACGCATCAGCCACCCAGTTAACGCCTGTCGGCGCAGGTGCGAACGGCGCTTGAAACTGCTAGAGCGTGCGCGCCATGACGATGAGCGCCAGGCCCGCCAGGAAGCAGGCAAACATGGCGGCGATCAGCCCGGTAGTTCCCTTGGGGGCCGATCGAAATTCCTTCCAGATGAATACGCCCCAGAAGGCCGCGACCATGGTGGCTCCCTGTCCGAGGCCATAGGAGATCGCAAAACCGGCGCGACCGGATGCGATCAGGTTGAGCGACATGCCCACGCCCCAGATCAGGCCACCGAGCAGGCCGGTCAGGTGCGTGCTCAAGCCACCCTTGAAATAGTCCGCGAAGCCGACCGGCGCGCCAACGAACGGCTTTTTCATCGCTATCGTGTTCCACACGAAGCTGCTGAGGAAGATACCGACTGCGAAAACGAACACCGCCGCATACGGCCCCATCTTTCCGGGCTCCGGCAGCGCCGGGTCCGCATACATGGCTGCGGCGACGAAGCGGTAGAAAGATCCCATCAGGATGCCGCAGGCGACCGAGAGGATCAGCCCCTTGGTGCTGATGCTGGTGGCGCCTGCCGAGAGGCGCCGGTAAGCCACGGCATCGAGCACGATGGCGAGTGTCACGAGCAGCACGCCGACCGCCAGCAAGCCGACATTGCCCACTGGCGCGGCAAGGTAGTTGGTGATCACTCCGATAATGAGCGCCAGGCCGATGCCGATCGGGAATGCGACCGCCATGCCGGCGATCTCGATCGCGGCAACCAGCAGAATGTTAGCGATGTTGAAGATTGCGCCGCCAAGCAGTGCGGAGCGAATCGGGACGCCAGCGGCCTGTGACAGATCCGCCCCAAAGGAGTGACCTTCGTCCCCGCTGCTGCCCAAGGTCAGGCCCGCGATCAGCGTCAGCAGCAGCACACCGAGCGTGTAGTCCCAATAAAAGAGTTCGAAGCGCCAGCTCTTATTGGCAAGCTTGCGGGTATTGGCCCAAGAACCCCAGCAGAACATCGTGACGACGCACAAGATGACGGCCAGAGCGTAACTGTGCACAACGTACATCGTGAGAGACCCCTAGTTTTGTTGTAAGAATCGCAGGCGTGCGTGCGTCGCTCAGGCGCCGCACGCACTCCACTCTACTTCGAACCGATCGCGCCTCAGAAATGACTTCTGGGTTCCAGTGCCCATGGTCGAGAGGGCGGCGTACAGATTGGCCCGTGTCACGGCCTCGCGCTCGGCCATCCCCTCGCCGAGAAATGCCGCCAGGCTGCCAATAAATGCATCGCCAGCGCCGCTGGTATCGATCGCGGTGACCGGGAAGGGCGCCACGGCGGTGGCGCCATTGGCATCAGCAAGCAGCGAGCCGCGCGCACCCAGCGTGATCAGAACGCGGCGAAAGCCCTGGGCCAGCAGGCTGCTGGCGCAGGTCTTGGCCTCGGCCAGCGTGCCAGCGGGCAGACCGGTGATCATTTCGGCTTCCGTCTCGTTCGGAATGAAGTAATCGGCCGCGCTCAGTTGGCTCAAGGTTGCCGGCAGCGCAGGTGCCGGGTTGACGATGCAACGAATCCCGCGCGACCTGGCGAAGCGAATCGTATGGTAGATCGTCTCGAGCGGAATCTCGAATTGCAGGATGATGATTTGCGCCTGGCTCAGATCCGCTGCCGCGGCGTCGACATCCTGCGGGCTCAGCAGATCGTTGGCGCCTTTGACCACGATGATGCGGTTCTGGCCGTTGGGCTCGACGAAGATCGGCGCGACGCCGGTCGACACACCCTCAACAATGGCGACATGCGATACATCGATGCCAAAGGAGGCCAAGTTCCTGATCGTGGCCTCGCCAAACAGGTCCTGCCCCACCTTGGCAACCATCATCACGTCGGCACCACAGAGGCGCGCGGCGACCGCCTGGTTGGCGCCTTTGCCACCGAACCCGAGTTCGAAACTCTGTCCGAACAAGGTCTCGCCCGGACGCGGAAACACATCGGTGAACGTGGTCAGGTCGGTATTCAGACTGCCGACCACGGCAATGCGGGGTGGATTCGACATGCGCTCTACTCCATCGATTGCGCGGGCGCCGGATCCGTGGCGAAACCGGCATCGATCCTGCTTGTGATTGTTATGAACCCGAAGCTGGAGCCTATAGCGGGGCGGGCTCCCGTGGAAAGGCCCTGCGGGAGCGCGGCGCTCGCATCGCCGCTTCGAACACCCGCGAAATTCGCGAGTACTCCCAATGCAATCAGTGGGTTAGGGCGGAATGACGTCAGGCAGTTGGCGCACCTGCGTTATGGGACGAACTACGCCCCAGACTTTCAAGCGCGTGGCGCAGTCCCCCGGCCAGCCGCTGCGCCCACTGGCGCTGTCCGGCCGCCTCAGCAATCAAGTCCTGGCGAATCTCGATCCCCACGTGCAGCAGCGCGCGCAGCTCGCCGTGTTGTGGAATCGCAAAATCCGTGGCGTCAGAGGCCGCATACGGCTCGTTGTCACCGACCACCAGCGCGGCTTCGGTGCGAAGCTGCTGCATCAGGGCATGGGCCAGTCGCGGATCGCGATGGTAAAGCGTTCCGACATGCCACGGGCGCGCGAAGCCCTGGAACACCGGTGTAAAGCTGTGCACCGATACCAGCACCGCCGGTTGTCGGCGCGCGTCCCGGGCATCCAGTTCGCGCCGGATGCGATCGTGGTACGGCGTAAATATCGCAGCCGCTCGTTGCTCGGCATCGAGCGCTGACAGCGAGGCATTTCCGGGGATCGGAACCTTATCGCTGATCAATGCGATTGAGGCCGGACTGGACAGCGGCCGATTGCAGTCGATGACGAGCCGGGAGTAGCTCTGCAGAATCAGCACGGCATCGAGTGCGAGCGCAAGCATCCGTGCGACTGCGGCGGCGCCTAGGTCCCAGCCAATGTGCGTCTGAAGTGTGGCTTCATCCAAGCCCAGCAGGTTCAAGCTCGCCGGCACGGTGCAGCTGGCATGATCGCAGATCAGAACAAACGGAGAAGGGCCGGCCTCGCACACGACTCGATAAGGCGGCGGATCATCCGGGCCGAGCAGGCCGGGGTGCAGCTGTGGGGGACTCAGAGACACCTGCACATCATAGGGCCGCGGCCCGCTGAATCCCATGCTCTTTGGGCGAGGGGCCCGATCGAGTATTGCCGAAGCACTCGGGCACCGGATCAGGCGCTGCCGCGGGTGTGGGATATATATGAGAGGCAAAAGCCGGTACGCTTGCTTTGCTGAATCGTGACGATCTACCAGAAGTCCAAAAAAATCGCGCCGAAAGGCGCCCAGAGGAGAAGATCATGCCCTTCGAAATAAAAATTCTAACGTGGTGCATTTTCCTGGGTCTGCTGCACGTAGTTATTGCCGCGAGTCTCGCTACGCAGCAACGCGGCCTCAAGTGGAATGCCAGCAATCGCGATGGGGAGCCCAAAGTCCTGACGGGCATGGCCGCCCGCGCGAGCCGGGCGAACCTGAATTATCTGGAGACGTTTGGCTTCTTTGCGGCGGCTGTGCTGGCCGTAGTGGCGTCACAACGCACGACTCCGGATACTGCGATCGGTGTTGAACTGTACTTTTGGGCCCGCGTGGTCTACCTGCCGCTCTATATCATTGGTATTCCGTATATTCGTACGCTGGTCTGGGCCGTGTCGATATGGGGCATGCTGAAAGTGATTCTGGCCCTACTCTAGGCTTTGTTGATGGCCGTCCCGCAACGCTGAGCACTCCAGGATGCTAACCAGACACTCTCGGAGCGAGTATTAATGAGGATTGTCGAGACGAGCGCTTCAGTCGTACTGGAGCCGGAACGCGCTGCTACGGCGGCTGTCATCTGGCTGCACGGCCTGGGAGCGGATGGCCACGACTTTGTGCCGATCGTACCTGAGTTGCGTTTGCCGCCAACTCTCGCCGTGCGGTTCATTTTCCCGCACGCCGCGCAGCGCCCGGTGACGCTCAACGGGGGCATGCGCATGCGGGCCTGGTTTGACCTGCTGGGCCTGACCCGGACCGATGCACAGGATGAAGCGGGCATCCGCGCATCGGCGCTGCAGATCAACGCGCTGATCGAGGCGCAGGTCAGCGCCGGCATCGCGCGCGATCGAATCGTGATCGCAGGCTTTTCTCAAGGCGGAGCGCTGGCTTTGCACACTGGGCTGCGGCAACAGGAAAAGGTGGCCGGATTGATGATCCTGTCAGGATATCTGCCGCTGGAGAAGAGCCTCGCCGCGGAGCTCACCGCGGCAGGCCGCGCGACTCCAGTGCTGATGTGCCACGGGCGGCAGGATCCGGTCCTGAGTCTGACGATGGGCACGCACAGTCGCGACTTGCTGCAGGGCCTGGGCGTGGCGGTCGAATGGCATGACTACCCGATGGCGCACGAAGTTTCACGCCCGGAGATCGGCGACATCTCAGTCTGGCTCTGCGCGCGCCTGCGTTAGGCGCGCGGGTTTAGGCGTTGCGTATCCTGGCAATCAGAGCCTGCGTATAGCCCTTGCAGTTCGCAGTGCCGCGAAGGTCGCCAGTGCGGATGCCATCCACGTTCAAAGTCTCGTCAATTGCCCGACGCAGTCGCGCGGCCTTGTCCATCAGTTTGACATGATCCAGCAGCATCGCGGTGGCCAGCAGCAGTGCAGTGGGATTGGCGATGCCCTTGCCTGCGATGTCGGGCGCCGAGCCGTGCACGGCCTCGAAGATCGCAGCGTCAATGCCAATATTGGCACCCGGAGCCATGCCGAGACCGCCCACGAGGCCTGCGGCGAGGTCGGAGAGGATATCGCCAAACAGGTTGGTCGTGACGATCACGTCGAACTGCCAGGGATCGAGCACCATCTTCATTGCACAGGCATCGACGATCATTTCGTTCATGGCGACACTGTCCCGATAGCGCGGTTCCTGGTAGAGCGCTCTGGCGGTCTCGAGAAAAATACCGGTCAGCGCCTTCATGATGTTGGCTTTGTGCACGACCGTGACCTTTTTCCGGCCAGTGGCAATCGCAAAGTTGAAGGCGTACTCCAGAATTCTGCGGCACCCTTGTCGGGTGTTGATGCCGGTCGACATGCCAACGGCATGCGGATCTCCGTCGATGGGTATGAAATTCTCATACCCCATATAAAGTCCTTCAACATTCTCCCGAACGACAACCAGGTTGATGTTGTCGAACCGTCCGCCCGGTATCAGGGTCCGCACCGGACGCAGG
>JBEKOK010000002.1:0-37374 GCA_049521875.1 Steroidobacteraceae bacterium | reverse complement strand
CGAAGGATGCTTCGCAAGCCGTGAGCATCTATCGAAAGATCTGCGATGCCGGCACGATGGATGGCTGCACGCGTCTGGCCTGGCTGGCTCAGAGCGGTGAGGGCGTTCCGAGGGATGAGGCGCAGTCGGCGGCTCTTTTCCGCAAGGCCTGCGACGGCGGTGACGTGAACGGCTGCGTTGGGCTGGGGAATGCCTATTTCCAGGGCGCCGGCGTACCGAAGGACATCAAGCAGACGATTGCCGTGGAACGTAAGGCCTGCGACAACGGCGGCATGCAGGGTTGCACGGAGCTCGCCTTCATCTACGCAACCGGCGCGGGCGTCGCAAGCGATGCCACTGAGGCCGCGAAATTCAGCCGCAAGGCTTGCGATGGCGGGGAATTGACCGGCTGCCAGAATCTTGCCGTGGCCTATTACACCGGCAGGGGTGTGGAGAAAGACGTGATTCAGGCAGCCGTCTTGGAGCACAAGGGCTGTGATGCCGGTCAGGTGTTCGCATGCTCCAGTCTGGCTACGCTGGAATTCGCAGCCCAGCACGGTATGGGCGCACCGGAAGCGGACGCTGCGTGGGCTGTGGCGAACCGCAAGGCGTGCAACGCGGGTCAGGCGAGTAGCTGCGCTATGCTGGCGCAGCAGCTGCACAATGGTTGGGGCGTTAAGCAGGATGAGAGCGCTGCCCTGGATCTCCACCGAAAGGCTTGCGACGGTGGGGCGTTGATCTCCTGCATGAGTCTTGCGATGGCCTATACCAACGGCACAACAGTCCCGCGCGATAATGTGCAGGCGGCGAGCCTGCACCACAAGGCGTGCGATGGGGGGATCTGGGCCAGCTGCACTTTGTTGGGCCTTGCGTACCAGTACGGCACCGGGGTGACAACGGATCAAGCGCAAGCGTTTACCTACTACGGCAGAGCGTGCGAGGGCGGCGAGATGACAGGATGCCGCAATCTGGCCTATCAGTACCAGAACGGTGAAGGTGTGCCCAAAAATCGGGACCAGGCCCTGGCGATGTACCAAAAAGCGTGCGGTGGTGGTAGCCAGGCCTCGTGCGATGAGCTGAAGGCGGAGGAGTAGCCGGACTTTCAGGCGCTGCTCAGTGAAGCGCCCTCAACCCTAATCTGCGGACCGCGCCCATTGCTAAGGTGGCAAGCTATCGGCGGACTGGGAGCTCCCCTAATAGGCGCGCTGCTCAAGCGTCTTCTTTGGGTCCGGCGCGGGCCGCAGCCGCGCCAATTAAATCGGAAGTGGGTATGCGCGCTTCAATAAATTTGCTCCTGATCATCCTCGGCGGCGCTGGGCTGTTTCCGCTGCTGGCAACGGCCGCCAGTGAGAGCAGTGACTGCACGGATGCCGTGAGCAACTACGACTTGGCGGTCGACGACATTGCGCAGGCGCTCAAGCGCTATAGCACCTGCCTGAATAACAGTCGTGGCCACGATGACTGTGACAGCGAATTTGACGCCTTGCGCCGCGCCCAGAACAATTTTGAGACCGCCGTGGGCGCGATGAAGAGCAGCTGTAAGAAGTGATCAGCCCGGGTGCGGGACACTGACTCTCGGCGCACATCCATCGGTCAAGTTCAGGCTCACCTTATCGCGCCTTTGCGCATAGAGGTCGCTGGCATCGTGCGCTTGCTGATGCCCAACTGGCTCAGGCGCCTCATGGCAGTGCGACAGACCTGAGACAGGTCGAGTTGTCCTACAGCCTTCGATTGGAACGGCCTACAGAGCCAAGCGCGGGGCTGTGTGAGCATCTCCCCCAATGACGAACACACGTCATGCGAGACGGCGTTTCGCCGGCGCGGCATTGCAGGAGATTAACGATGGGTATCAACAAGGATCAGGTGGAAGGCCGCGCGAAGGAAGCCGGCGGCAAGGTGCAGCAGGCCTTTGGCAAGGTGACGCATAGCAGCTCACAGCAGATCAAGGGCGCGGCCAAGCAAATCGACGGTGCGGGTCAGGCCGCAGCTGGCGACATGGCTGAAAAGGTCAAGAAGCTGTCAAAGAAGCGATGACATTGTCATTGCGTTCAGCAATCCAACTAGCAAAGAGGGCATTTCAATGAAGGCTTTAGTTTTGTCTACCTTTCTCGTCGCCGGCGTCGTTGGCGCCGTTTCGGTGAGCGTCGCGGACACGTCCGAGACGGGTGTCTACGTAAAGGACTCGGTCATCACGACCAAGGTCAAGGCGAAGCTCGCGGAGCGTCACCTGTCGACACTGACCAAGATCAAAGTCGATACCGACCGCGATGGTGTGGTGTGGCTGAGTGGTTCGGCGCCGACGCAGGATGCCTGCGACCTGGCTGAGGCGATCACGAAGGATACCGATGGCGTTCGCTCAGTGCACAACAACATTGTTGTTGCTGACTGAAACCCATAGTGAGCCTACAGAGTGAGATGTCTTCCCGGTGACGGGAAGACATCTCACTGTTTCGAGCCCGGATGGTCAAGCGCAAGGTCATCAAGGACTCACGGCTTTGAGGTGCGTGGGCAGTAATTCTCCGCGCGCCAGGACCAGCACCAGCTGCTCCCAGTTCGCGACAAAATGCTGCGCGCGCGCTGCTCCCAGGCGCTCCTCCAATTGTGGAAACCATTCGCTACGCATCGCCTGAGCTTCTCGCTTTGCGAGAGCGAGATACCAGGCGTTGCGATCCTTCACGGCGACGTCGACAAAGCCAGCCCGAGTGAGTGCCAGTGCAGTCTCCTCGGGCGATGCCATGTTGTAGGTGATCCCCTCGAGCCGGAAATACTCCAGCATCTCCGGGGAGTAGCGGTCGCTGCCGCCGCGCAGCCAGTCGCTGGCAATAAAGCGACCGCCGGGCACAAGCACGCGGCGTACTTCGGCAAAGAGCGCCGGCTTGTCCGGAATCTGCACCAGCGAATCCTTGGAGAACACGACGTCGAAGCTCGCATTCGCAAACGGCAATGCGCCGGCGGTTACCTGGATAAGTTTGATTTGATGGGCGAGGCCGGTCTTAGCAATGCGTGCTTGGGCCTTTTGAATCAGGTCGGGCTCAAGATCAATGCCAGTGACCTCTCCGGCGCCATGGGCCTGGACCAGCAGCAAGTCGATGGCGCCCAGGCCGCAACCGATATCGAGTACGCGGGCGCCGTGAATATCGGAGCCTTCAAGGAGGCGTGCGATTTCTTCGGGGCCACCGGGTGATAGAAACCCGTCGCCCCAAACGAGCTGCAGGAGGGTTTGCATGCCCTCATCGTATTCGCCGATCTCGGCGGGGCGGTCGAACTTGGCGCTCATGGCAGTTTCTTTGGCCGCACGGTGTGAGTGACTGAAGTGCGAGGTGGTGCGCACAGAGCGCGAGCCTCGCTTACCAATTGCGCACGGCTCCAGTGTCCACGTGCACGAAATCCGATTCTGGGTAGATGCCGACGCCGCCGCGCGCCAGCGTCCGCGCCATCGCCCCCAGGCTCGGCGTTGGAACGCCGGCCACGCGGATGTCGATGGCTTTGCCCAGCATGTGCTGGCTGTGCTCAGCGACGCCATCGGAGGTGCTACGGAGCATGGCGTTAGTGGCCGGTGAGCGGTAGGCCGAGATCACCTGGTAGGGTGCCTCAACGCCGGTGAGGAACGATAGATCGTTGAGTAGATCGAGCAGCTCCGGATCGATCGCGTGCACATCGCCGGTTCGAAAGTCCCGCAGCAGATGGTTGATTGCGGTCAGGACATCAGGCTGGTAAATCCCATCAATGAAGTAGTCGGCATGCAGGGTCTCGCCAGTGTGCGTGTGCTTGAAGGACAAGGTGCGTCGCTCGGTCGTCGCCAGCACTGGCAGTGCGGCAGCGGTGGCCATCAACGCGCCCGTCGCAGTGCTGGCGCTGAGGAAGCGGCGTCGCGTCAACGCACTGGGTCGGCGGTCACTCACGGTGTCAGCGTTTCCCGATAGGTCGCATCAACAGCAGTTCAGAGGTGGTAGTACATCAGGGCCGCTTCCTCGGCGTTGTCGGCCAGGTCCGGCGCCCGTGTCGCGTGGCGCCGATCCATATCGCGATACTGCCCCTTGAAAAACAGCAGTGGCCGATGCGGCTCGATGCCCTGATGTATCTCCATGACCCGAGCGGTGACGATCCAGTGATCGCCGCCCTCAAAAGTCTGGTGGGGCGTGCAGATCAGCGAGGCCAGGGCGCCCTCCAGTCGTGGCGTCGCTCCGGCCGCGACGAACTTGAATGGCGGCGCCACGGCGCCCGTGCGCTGCCCTCCGGCGAAGTAGGTCGACAAAGCCTGGTGCTCGTCGCGCAGAAAGTTGATCGAGAATCCCTGCATCCGCGGCAGCAGCTCTGAGATCCGTGCCCGCTTGGCCGGACAGAAAAGCACCAACATCGGATCGAGCGACACTGAGGAAACCGCATTGGCGGTCATTGCATGCAGCTGATCATCAAGCTCGGTGGCAATTACAGCCACCCCGGTGGCGAACAGGCCCAGGGTGCTGCGAAACTGCTTGGTATCCAGCGTCATTCAGTCTTCCTTCATCGCATCGCGAACAGGCTCATCGGCCCGACCAGCGTCAATCGATCGGGTCAGTGTGAGCGGCGCCCAGGGCCTCATCCCGGCCCTGCTTCACAAATTCCCGAACCCGTTCAGCCTGAGCCTGGATCTGGCTGGCATGTCCTGCCACCAGGGCGCCGGCCATGCGCACCGGATCGCCGAAGAAGAAGCGCTCGTACAGCACCTGCCGCGAGGCAAACGCCGATAACGAGGCGTCCCAGGCCAGCCGAAACAGCGGAATCCGATCCAGAGCCTCGGCGCGCGCCGACTGGTAATAGTGCCGTATCTCCGCCGCCAACGGGCCCTTGAGATCCTGTTCGCCGGGCATTGCCACCAGCCCTGAAGCGCCAATCTGCTGAATGATCTCGACCATACGGGGGTACAGCCGCGGGAAGAGATTGCGGGCGGCATCGAGTGGGTTCCACGCCGGGCGCATCACGCCCCATTCATCCAGCGCGGCATCAGCCTCCGCCGCCCGCAGGCAGGCACGCATGGTTTCCATGCCGACCCACAACTCGGCCAGTTTCTCCTGGATGTGCTGAAAACTCTCGGCAGCAATCGCATCCACCAGCAAGGCGGCGAGGCCCAGCATGAACTCGGCCTTGGCGATGTTCTTGACGACGACCTGGTGCGCCATGTGGACAACGGCGCCGGTACGCGCATAGGCCTGGTTGCAACGCGCGACGTCGCGGTACAAGAAGACGTTTTCCCAGGGCACGAAGACGTCATCGAAGAGCACGACCGCATCCATTTCCTCGTAGCGCGACCCCAGCGGATGATCGAAGTGGCTGCGCCCCTGATCGACACTGTCGCGACAGAGGAAGCGCAGGCCCACGGTATGGCTTGGAATCGAGAAACCGAACGCGTATGGCGCATCGTCTTCGGTCGCCTTCAGGAGCGTGGAGGGGAAGACCATGATCTCATCGGAAATCGGCAGCGTTGCGAGCATCCGGCAGCCGCGGATCACGATGCCGGCATCGGTTTCCTCCTTCACGCGCGCCGCAAGATACGGGTCAGCCTGCTTGGCCAGCGCCACGGCCCGGTTGGCCTGCGGTGGTACCAAGGTATGGGTCAGGCACAGGTCCTGCTCGCGCAGGTACTCGTGATACCGGCGCGCGTTGCGGGCAAAACGTGGGTCGGCTTCGCCCAGGAACGCCGCGCCGGCGGCATAGCCGGACATCGCGCGGCTGATGTAGTCGGGCAGCCGACCCATCATGCCGTGAGTGGCCTCGGCCCAGATTCGCATCGCCCGCGAGATGCTCAGCAACTCAGCCTGCGTCTTCGGAATCATGAACGAGCGGGCCACTTTGCGGCCGGAGCTCGGCGAGTCAAACAGCATCCTATCGGCCTGCGTCCATTGCAGGTCATAGAGCCCGGCCAGTGTATGGACGCCGCCCTTAAATGCCGGATGCCCCGTAACATCGGCGATCTGCTCGCCCTGGTACCACAGGTTCGGCGGCTGCTCGCGCAGTCGCGCGAGCACCTCGAGGGCGTGGCGCGCGCCGCTGGGCGATTTGGCCACACTCATGCGTCGACCGCGCGGCATAGGCTAGAGGTGCGGCGCATGCTCAGAGCGACTCAGCAAATCCTGCAGATTCTGCTGCCAAAGGGCCGCCCAGGTGTGCGTCCGGTGGCCGTGCATCTGTTCCGTTGCGGGCAGCAGCAGGAACGTGCCATTGGGAATCTTCTTGATCTCCTGCTCGGCAATCCCCAGCTCCGGCGGATTGATGAAATCATCTGCCGAGTTGATCCACATCAGCGGCGCGCGGATAGTCGTGAGTCGGCCCGAAGGATCGTAGTCGCGCGAGGCCGCGACCGCATAGAGCAGGTCGTTGGCATCGACGCCAGCGAGCTCCTCGGCGCGCAGCCTGTCGAGCTCCTGATCGGCACCGTCACGTGTCGGGAACTGCAGCTGCATCGGCAACGGGTCGGAGACGGCAATCGCGAAGAGATCTCCAGCCTCGCGAAGTCCCGCGGCCGGCTGCCGCTGGTAGTCACCGCCCCGCCAGTCCGGGTCCTGCGTGATCGCATCGATGATCATTTTGCGCCACATGCGATTGCGCCCGGCGATCTGCACCGGCAGACAGGCAAGCGGCATCAGGGCATTCGCAAACAGCGGGTAGTTCTCGCCCCACATGAAAGCGTGCATGCAACCCATCGAGGTGCCCAGGATCAGCCGCAGATGGTTGATCTTCAGCCCCTCGGTGACCAGCCGGTATTCGGCTAATACCATGTCTTCATAGGCGTAGTGCGGGAAGCGGGCATGCAGGCCATCGCTCGGCTTGGAGGATTTGCCGTGACCCAGATCATCGGGCAGGATCAGATAGTAGCGCGCCGGATCGAGCAGGCCGCCAGGCGCAAACAGCACATCCGCGAACTGTGGCTTCAGAAACTGCACTCCGCTGCCACTAGTGCCGTGCAGCAGCAGCACCGCGTTGGTGACCTGGCCCTCCTCATTGCGCACCGGCGTGCCGAGGGTACGGTAGTGCAGGCGCACTTCAGGCAGGCTCTCACCATCACGGAAGTGAAAGTCCGGCAATGTGGCATCGCCCTCGCTCAACTGCAGGGGCGCGGGCGCCTGCGCACCGGCGGCGCCCGCGCACAACAGAGCAGCGAGCAGGTAGCAGGCGGACATCCGGTTCATCGACACTTTCCTCATAATCCGCAGGCCCAACATTCTGGCCGCCGCTTGGATCTGCAGCTTGGGTGACAGAATAACGGGCAGGAGGGGTGTACAGCCAGCGGCGCTGCAGCGCCGCGTCATATGCGCCAAGCGGCCGAGGAGCGTATCCTGCGCGCCAACGTTCAGGAAGCCCCGAGGAGGGCATGGCCCGTGATCCAGCCACCAAACGCGCCCACACGAGACAGCCTGCAATTGCGCGGTAACTATGCTGGTGCCGCCGCCGACTATTCGGTCGAGCAGGCGTGGGAGAACTACAGTGCCGAGGAGCATGACATCTGGCGCACGCTCTTCACGCGCCAAATGACGCAGATCCGCACCTGCGCGGCTCCGGAAGTGCTGGCCGGCCTGGCGCTGCTGGGCGCCAAGCCCGAGACGATACCGCGCTTCAGCGAAGTTAATCAGCTGCTCGCCCGCGCCACGGGCTGGCGCATCATCGGCGTGCCGGGCCTGATTCCCGAAGAGCAGTTTTTTGCGCATCTGGCCGCCCGGGTATTTCCGGTGTCGGTGTGGATACGTGAACGACGCGAGCTTGATTACCTCTCCGAGCCGGACCTGTTTCATGATTTCTTTGGTCATGTGGCGCTACTGACCAATCCGGTCTTCGCCCGCTTCATGCAGGCTTACGGGGAGGCGGGGCCCAAGGCAAAGGCCCACGGTGCCGTGCCGCTGCTGGCGCGCCTGTACTGGTACAGCGTGGAGTTTGGTCTGCTGCGGACGAGCGATGGACTTAAGGTCTACGGGGCCGGGATCCTGTCTTCGAACGGCGAGACCGACTACAGCATTGCGAGCCCGGTACCGCACCGGGTCGGATTTGATCTGGAGCGCATCATGCGCACCGACTACCGCATCGATGATTTCCAGCGGCTGTATTTCGTGATCGACAGCTTCGAGCAGCTGTTTCACTCCGGCTACGACACCGACTTCGCGCCGCTGTACGAGAAGCTGCGCGACCTGCCCGCGATCGTGCCCGAACATTTACTCGCGAGTGATCAGGTCATTTCGCGTGGCACCGTGCAATCGTCCAACGGTGCCTGAGCCAGGCGCTCAGGCCGTTGGATGCAGGAAGGTCCACGGCGAGGTTTCGCTGCCGGGTTCGCCGGGTACTTCAATCAGCGTCGGCCCCGAATGCGCTTTCGCCTGCTCGAGAGCCCTCGCGAGCGCAGACTCACTCTCGGCGCGACTGCTGCGGATGCCAAAGCTCGCGGCCAGCTTGACGAAGTCGGGATTTTGCAGCTCGGCGGCGATCAGGCGGCCGCCGAAGGCGGTTTTCTGATCGCGCAGCACGTTGCCGAAGCTGCGGTTGTTGAACACGAGCGTGATCAGTCCGATCTGATGCTGTGCCGCGGTAGCCAGTTCCTGGACACCGAACATGAAGCCGCCATCGCCATTGACTGAAATCACCACCTTGTCCGGATGCGCCACTTTGACGCCGAGCGCGGTCATGAAGCCAAACCCGAGATTGTCCTGATAGCCGCAGGTCACATAGGTCCGCGGCTCATAGACCGGAAAGGCGAAGCGCGCGGTGAATCCCATCTGGCTGATCTCTTCGACAAAGAAGCCATCACGCGGCAGAGCCTCGCGAATGACATCCAGATAGCCCACCTGCGGGCGCACCGTCTCGAACTCCTTGCGCGCCTGGGCCTTGATCATCGCGAACTCATCGGCACGCGAGGTGCGTGTGCCCACAAGTGGCAGCAGCGCTTCGATCAGGGCGCTGGTGCCTACCGCCGCATCTGTCACGAGCCCAACCGTCGCGGGTCGGCGGATCATCTCGCGTGCATCGATGTCGATACGCACGATGCGCAGCCCCTCGGGAATCTTGCGCCAGCGAATATACTGCAGCTCCATGCGCGTGCCGATGGCGATCAGCACGTCGGTCTTGAGCCACGGCCGGAAGCCACTACCGCAGGTCAGCGCCAACGGCAGGTCATCGGCGACGATGCCGCGGCCGCTACGGTGTGCGACGACCGGGGCCTGCAGCATTTCTGATAAACCCATGATCTCGGCCTGCGCACCAAAGGCGCCGCCGCCGACCATGATCATCGGCTGCGTGGCGCCAGCGATCAGTTTGGCCGCGCGCTGCACGGCCTCCGGATCTGCCGGCGGCGGCGGCGCGGTGCCGCGGGAGGGGAACCGATCAACGAGTGCGCTCTCGCCGAGCGTATCCCACGGACACTCAACGACAACCGGGCCCATGCGTCCGGAGCGTGCCTGATAAAAGGCCTCGGCCATCGTCGCCGAGGCTTCGCTCGGGTGATTGATCCGAAATGCCGCCTTCGTCAGTGTGCGCAGGGTGGCGAGCTGATCGGGCAATTCGTGCAAGATGCCGTGGCCACGGCCGATCTCGGCCGCAAAGATCTCGCTGGTCAGGCCGATGACCGGGGTGTTACCGGCAAAGGCCGTGCACAGTGCCGCGGTCGTGTTGAGCACGCCTGGCCCCGGTACACAGGTGAAGACACCCACCTTGCCGCTCGAGCGCGCATAGCCGAAAGCCATGTACGCGGCCGCCTGCTCATGGCGCGTCATGACGAAGCGGATGGCATCACGCCGCTCGTACAACGCGTCCATCAATTTATAGGTATGGGCCCCGGGGATGCCGAAGATCGTGTCCACCCCGTGATCGATCAGGGAGGCCACCATCGCCTGGGCGCTGTTCATCGTACTTTGCATTCATCCTCCGCGGCATCCGGCTCAATCCGGAGGGTCGCCTGCCTGCGCTGGCGGTCAGGGCAGGTCACTTCAATGATTCCAAATTCGGCTCGGGATGGGCCGCACCGCTGCCGAAGGTCGGCTGCTTCGTCAGCACGCGTGCGGGTCTCTAGCCCGCGGTATAGCCACCGTCGGCATACAGGATATGACCCGTATAGAAATCCGAGGCCCGCGAACACAGAAACAGCAGTGGCCCGGCCAGGTCTGAGGGTTCACCCAGCCGCCCGATCGGCACGCGCGCCAGGAATCCGGTACGGGCGGTGCGCGCCTTTTCGTTGTCCTCAAACATCCAGGCGGTCAGCGGCGATCGAAACACTGTGGGCGCGATAGCGTTGACGGTGATTGCGTATTTGCCCCACTCGCAGCCCAGCGCCTTGGTGATGCCATCCACAGCCGACTTGGAGGCGCAGTAGGCGCTGTAGCCTGCCGGGTGACCCAGCAAACCGCGGGCCGAGGAGGTCAGAACGACCTTGCCGCCGTGGTTCTGCGCAATCAGGCGTTTGCCGGCGGCGCGTGCCATCAGCCAGGCGCCGGTCACATTAGCCTGCATGACCTTCTCAAAGCGCTCCTGGCTCATGTCCACGGCCGCTACGACATCATTGACGCCGGAGGCCACGACCAGGATGTCGATGCCGCCAAAGCGCGCCTCGGCCGCCGCCGCAACCGCCTCCGCATCCGCCTCGGAATTGGTACGGCGCGCAACCGTCTCGACCTCGGCGCCGAGCGCCGCGCATTCCTCGGCAACGGTCGTCAGTTCATCGGTACGGCTCGCGGCGAGCGTCAGACGCGCGCCGGCGCCGGCCAGCACGCGCGAGGCGAGGTTGCCAAAGGAGCCGGTTGCGCCGACAACAATGGCACTCTTGCCGCGGATGTCAAAGAGCGAGGCGGGGTTGGAGAGCCACTCGGTGCTCACTTTTTCTCCGGGTACGGCATGATCACGATCATCGAGGTCACGGAGTTGGTGTGGTTGATGATCTCGCGCTCCTCGTTGGCCGGGATCGTGCAGGAATCGAGCGTCCTGAGTACGTGCGATTTGCCGGCAATCTTCACCGTCAATTCGCCAGAGAGCAGCACATAGACCTTCTCGAACGGCGAAGCGTCCGGTCCGGCGCCGCCACCGGGCAGGATGCGCGAGAGCCCGACCCAGAACTTCTCGGAGCTGCCGGCTTCGAACCCCTGTAGGCGCAGACCATGAACGCCGTGATGATTGGGCGCCTCGTAGGACTTGGCATCATCGAGCCGCTTGATGAACATGGCTACTTGCCCCGGCCGGTCTCGATGCGGTACTTGCCGGTCGGATCCAGGATCGCAACCAGTCGCACGATGCAGCCATCGCCCTTGGTCCAGCGCCACGGGAAGGCCGCGAACGTCACGCGCTTGCCGGTTACTTTGTCGATTTCGCCGCCGACGTTTTCGAAGCCGCAGATACCGTGCTTGAGAATCGCCTGGTGGCAGGGCTCCCAGAACGGGAAATCCTCGATGACCTTGTGGCCGGTCTCGCGCTCGTACTCGAGGTTGACCTGTGGCAGCAGCCCATTGGGCCAGCCCGGGCCGTGCGGACCGATGGCAGTGCCCAGCGGATGATCAAGCGCCTGGGTGTCGTTGCCGATCATCTTGACGCGCTTGTTCGCAAACCACTCACCGGCTTCCTTGTAGAAGCCCGGGGCGTAGGCGTAGTACATGCGCGAGTCGCCGTAGTACTTGTGCCAGCCGGTGTTCACGATCACGATGTCGCCGGGCTGGATCTTCGGGCGCGCCGCTTCCAGATCCTTGGCCGTGATCACTTCCCATTTCTTCTTCGGGATCGAGACGACCACGCCGGTGCCAAAGAAGTGTGGCAGCGGCACCTCGTCCATGAACGGCGTGCCCTCGACGACGTGCGCTGGCGCATCGATGTGCGTACCCGAGTGCATCACCGTCGTGATCTTCTGCGTCAGCACGCCGCTACGGGCCATCGTGTGCAGACGCTCGATCTTCACATCCTCAAAGTACGGCCAGCACGGCTGCCCCAGGCCCCAAGGGTGCGACAGATCGTAGAACTCCAGGCCCATCTTGTTCTTGAGATTGCTCTCGAACGGAATGCCGCGAATCTTGATCATGATCTCCCCCGGGTGCGCGCCGCTGCGCTGACTTGATGGTGTTGCGATGAATGATACACGAGCATCCGGCCGCTTCGCGCCGGCTCAAATATGTGCCTCTAACTCAGGCCGTAGTCAGGTACGGACGCAGATAGCGCTTGAAGTCATCGGTCGGTGACTCGAGCAGAAACTGGCTGACAAAATCCACCCACGGCTCGAGGAACGGGTAGCGCTGATGCTTGGCCCAGGAGGGTGCGGTGTATTTAGGCGGCGATTCGATGATCGCCTCGCGCCAGGCATCGGCATTCTCGTACCAGAGTTCGGAAACACGCACGAACGGACCAACCTTGGGTTCGATGACATTGAAGCTGAAGTAGCGCTTCAGGCCCGGTTGCTGGCAAACCTCCTTTGCATGCACGTTCAGGTACCACTCCTCGCCCTGTTCAAGCGAGACGCCGGCCGGATAGCGATGCGCAGTGATCCAGCGCAGGTTGGTGCCATCATCCAGTGTCAGGCCCTGTCCCTTGAAGTCCTGCGTCGGACGCGGTGGCACGAAGGCAAAGACCGGCGGGTGGAGGCCCGTGGGCGAGCCGCTCCAGCCGGCGCTGCGCGCTTCGCCCTTGGGCAATCCGAGCACCTGCGTGTAGTCCTTGGGCCAGCGCTCCGAGATGCTCTCACCGTGGTGCAGCAGCCCGCTGGTGAACGGGCTCTGCCGCCACCAGTGTTCGGTCATGCGCCAGTTGTAGGGGGCATAGGCCTCGGCACCTTCGGGCGATGGCACCGCGCGATAGCTGACGTAACGTTCCAGAATCGGATCCAACTGGCTCAGCGTGTCGGAAGCATGATCCTTGAGCAGCCAGCGCTCCATCAGCGGCAGGTCATTCATACGGCCAAGGTTCAGGATCAGATAGCTTCGAATCACAGTGGGTCCCCAGTGCAGCGGCAGCTGCCTATTCATCAGTGTTTGAGGACAATATACCCGAACCGATCGCAGCCGAGCGGGGCGCTCCGGAGTGCGACAGCGAACTTTTCACTTAATGGAAAGTGGCCTGCGCGCCGGCATCGGGCGCGTATCAGCGGTGTAACCAACAAGCCACGGTTGTGGCGGTGGCTGATCTATAATCGGCCCACAGCCTGGACACTCTATTTAGAGAACACCTGAGTCGAGGAGAAGCCGATGAGCGCAGCCGCCCCGAGCCCGAGCCCCGATTTCAATCCGATGGGCACCGACGGATTCGAGTTTGTCGAATACACGGCCCCCGATCCGGAGCTGCTCCGACGCCTGTTTGCGACGATGGGCTTTCCGGTCAGCGCGCGGCATCGCAGCAAGAATGTCACGCTGCACCGGCAGGGCGATGTGAACTTCATCGTCAATGCCGAACCCGAAAGCTACGCGCAGCACTTTGCGCGCGAGCACGGTCCGTCGGCCTGTGCGATGGCCTTCCGCGTGAAGGATGCCGCCAAGGCATTCAAGCGTGCGATCGAACTCGGTGCCAAGGCCGCGCCCAGTACGGTCGGGCCGATGGAGCTGAACATTCCGGCGATCGAGGGGATCGGTGGCAGCCGCATCTACCTGGTCGATCGTTACGGGCCACAGACCATTTACGACGTGGACTTCATTGCCGAGCCCGATGCGAACACCGCCGGCTGCGGCCTGTGGCTGATCGACCATCTGACCCACAATGTCCAGCGCGGCAATATGAATGTCTGGTCCGGTTTCTACGAGAAGCTGTTCAACTTTCGCGAGATCCGCTACTTCGACATCGAGGGCAAGAAGACCGGTCTGTTCTCGCGCGCGCTGACCAGCCCGTGCGGCAAGATCCGGATTCCGATCAACGAGTCGCAGGATGACAAGAGCCAGATCGAGGAGTACCTGCACGAGTATCACGGCGAAGGCATTCAGCACATCGCACTGGCGACGCCGGATATCTATCGCAGCGTCGATGCACTGCGCGCCAATGGCGTCGTGTTCCAGGACACGCCCGAGACCTATTACGAGGGCGTCACCGCGCGCGTCAGCGGCCATGAGGAAGTGCTCGAGGAACTGCGCAAGCGGCGCATCCTGATCGATGGCTCGAAGAAGGATGGCATCCTGCTGCAGATTTTCACCACCAACGTCATCGGGCCGATCTTCTTCGAGATCATCCAGCGCAAGGGTAACGAGGGCTTTGGCGAGGGCAACTTCAAGGCCCTGTTCGAGTCGATCGAGCTCGAGCAGATGCGCCGCGGCGTCCTCTAGGGCAGGCGATGCTCACGCTCTACAGCTACTGGCGTAGCTCCGCATCCTATCGTGTGCGCATCGGCCTCAAGCTCAAGGGCTGCGCCTACAGCTACCAGCCAGTGCATCTGGTGCGTGAGGGTGGGGCGCAATACAGCGAAAGCTATCGCGAGCTCAATCCCGAATCGCGCGTGCCGACGCTGGTCAGCGGCCCGCTGCATCTGACGCAATCGATGGCCATCCTCGAGTGGCTCGAGGAGACCTATCCCTCGCCGCCGCTGCTGCCGAAGGACGCGGCCGGCAGGGCGCGTGTGCGCGGCCTGGCGCTGCTGATGGTGGCCGATGTGCAGCCGCTGCAGAACATCGGCGTGCTCAGGTACCTCAAGGATGCTCTGAAGGTAGACGCGGAGGGCGTGCGCCAGTGGCCGCAGCACTGGATCGGCCGCGGTATGGCCGCCTTTGAAGCGCATCTCGCCGCCGCCCCGACGGCGCGTTACTGTCATGGCGAGCAGCTGAGTCTTGCCGATGTCTGCCTGGTGCCGCAATGCTATGCCGCGCGCCGCAACGGCATCGAGATCAGCACCTACCCCAATATCGCGCGCATCGAGGCGCAGCTCCAGCAGCTGCAGCCCTTCATCGATGCGGCACCCGATAATCAGCCGGACGCGGAGCACTGAGTGCGCAGGCGAGTCCTTTTTCCAGAGGCACGTGTATGAGCATCGAGGCGATCCATCCCTCACCGGTCGCGGCATTGACTGAGCCGCTGACCTACCAGTCAGGCTTCGCGCAGGAATTTGCGACCGAGGCGCTGGCTGGTGCGTTGCCCGAAGGACGCAATTCCCCACAGCAGTGCCCCTATGGTCTGTATGCCGAGCAACTCTCCGGCACCGCCTTCACGGCGCCACGGCACAGCAACCGGCGCTCCTGGCTGTATCGGATCCGTCCGGCCGCGGTACATCTGCCGTTCGAGCCCTACGCCCATGCCGGCGTCGAGGCGCTGCTGCAACTGCCGGCGACGCCGCCGGACCAGATGCGCTGGGATCCCTATCCGCTGCCGCAGGTGCCGACGGATTTCATCGATGGCCTGCAGGCCTACGCCGGCAACGGCTCAGCCGAGCAGCAGCAGGGCAGTGGCATCTACCTGTATGCGGCCAACCGCTCGATGGATACGCGCTTTTTCTATGACGCCGATGGTGAGCTGCTGATCGTGCCGCAGCAGGGACGGATGCTGATCAGCACCGAGCTGGGGCGCCTGCTCATCGAGCCGCAGGAGATCGCACTGATCCCGCGTGGTGTGCGCTTCCGCGTCGGCCTGCCCGATGGCAGCGCGCGCGGCTATATCTGCGAGAACTACGGCACGCCGTTCAAGCTGCCGGATCTGGGTCCTATTGGCTCCAATGGCCTGGCCAACGCGCGTGACTTCCAGACACCCTCGGCCTGGTTTGAGGACCGCAACGTCAAGTGCGAGCTGATCGGCAAGTTCCTGGGGCGGCTGTGGACGGCGGCCCTCGAGCACTCGCCACTCGATGTGGTCGCCTGGCATGGCACCCATGCCCCATGCAAGTACGACCTGCGCCGCTTCAATGCGATCGGCTCGATCTCCTACGATCATCCGGACCCTTCGATCTTTCTGGTGCTGCACTCTGTCAGTGCCGTGCCGGGCGTCGATGACATCGATTTCGTGATTTTTCCGCCGCGGTGGCTCGCGATGGAAAATACCTTTCGCCCGCCCTGGTACCACCGCAACATCGCCTGCGAGTTCATGGGACTGGTGCATGGCATTTACGATGCCAAAGCCGACGGCTTCCTGCCCGGCGGCGCCTCGCTGCACAACTGCATGACCGGGCACGGTCCGGATGCCGAGACCTTTGAGCGGGCGAGTGCGGCCAATACGACACAGCCCCACCGCATCGCCGACACGATGGCCTTCATGTTCGAGACGCGCGCCGTAATCCGCCCGACCCACTTCGCGCTGCAAAGCCCGCTGCGCCAGGCGGACTACGCCAAGTGCTGGAGCACCTTGCGCAGCCACTTCGATCCCAAGCGTCGCTAGCAGCGCAAGGCAGACCGTGGCACTGAACTTCACACACGATCCGACCCGTCGCAGCTGGGTCGCGGAAGCCAATACACCCGGCAGCGACTTCCCGCTGCAGAACCTGCCGTTTGCCGTGTTCCGGCGCGGCAGCCAGGAAGCCTTTCGCGGCGGTGTTGCGATCGGCGCGCAGATCGTCGACCTGGCGGCGCTGGCCCAGAGCCCGATCTTGAGTGGAGCGGCGCTCGAAGCCGCGGGCGCCGCCTCGGATGAACATCTCAACGCGCTGATGTCCCTGGGTGGCGGCGTTCACTCGGCGCTGCGCGCCGCGTTGTCGCGCGCCCTGGAAGCCGGCTCGCCGCTGCGCTCCCAGCTCGAGCCGCTGCTGGTCCCGCAGTCGGAGGCTGAGTACGCGGTGCCGGCGCGTGTCGGGGATTTCACCGACTTCTTTACGTCGGTCTATCACGCCGCCGCGGCTGGCCGCATCAATCGCCCGGGCACTAATCCGCTGCTGCCCAACTACACCTGGGTGCCGATCGGTTATCACAGCCGCAGCTCCTCGATTCGCGTTTCTCCGCACGCGGTGCGCCGCCCGCTGGGGCAAATCGTGCCGCGTGGCGACACCGAGCCGCACCTGGGCGCCTCGCGCCGTCTTGATTACGAGTTTGAGCTCGGCGCCTACGTCACGCTCGGCAATGAGCTTGGCACCCCGGTGCCGCTGCATGAGGCCGAGGAGCAGATCTTCGGCCTAAGCCTGCTCAATGACTGGTCGGCACGCGACATCCAGGCCTGGGAGTATCAGCCGCTGGGCCCATTCCTTGCTAAGAACTTCGCGACCACCGTGGCACCGTGGATCGTGACGCTCGAGGCGCTCGAACCCTACCGCGTAGCCTTTGAGCGCGCAGCAGAATACCCGCAGCAATCGCTGCCGTATTTGGAAAGCGCTGCGAACCGCGCCACTGGCGCCTTTGATATTCAACTTGAAGCGCTGATCGAGACCGCTGGCATGCGCGGGCGCGGGGAGCCAGCGCAGCGCGTGTCGCTGACCAGCTATCGCTACGCCTTCTGGACGCTGGCGCAGCTGGTGACCCACCATACGATCAACGGCTGCAATTTGGCGCCGGGCGATCTGCTCGGCACCGGGACATTGTCCGGTCCAACACCGGCCGAAGCCGGATCGCTCCTCGAGCTCTCAAGCGGTGGTCGCGAGGAGTTCAAGCTGGGCAGCTCCGACATGCGCCGCTTCCTCGAGGACGGGGACACCGTGATCTTCAGAGGCTGGTGCCAGAAGGCTGATGGCCCGCGGATTGGGCTCGGGGAAGCTCGCGGCACGATTGAGCCGGCGCCGACAGTGGCAGCGAGCTCTTAAAAGCGTGTCAACAAGGTGCCATCGGCACGCAAAAGGCGCCCCCGGCCCCAAACCGCCCAGCCCATTCTTGACTTGCTGGCTCAGGCACTTACAATTCCCGCCCTTGCACGGTGCGGGAATAGCTCAGTTGGTAGAGCGCAACCTTGCCAAGGTTGAGGTCGCGAGTTCGAGCCTCGTTTCCCGCTCCATTGAATTTGTCTGCTAGTAAGCCCCGGCGTGGTGGTCCTGCGCCGGGGCTTCTTCGATTTTCCGGGTGCAAACGTGTACTGTGCCCGCGCTGATTGCACGATTGAAGTGGGGATATTAGGGGCTAGGTGGCAGAGTGGTCATGCAGCGGCCTGCAAAGCCGTGTACGCCGGTTCGATTCCGACCCTAGCCTCCAGTCACTCGAGAAGCGCAGATGCGGACGTGGCGAAATTGGTAGACGCAGCAGACTTTGATAATTGGAGTGCCCGCAGGGAAACCCGCGGTGCAGAACCGCTCAAACTCGGGGAACGCTACCGGTCGTGACCCAGGCCAATCCCGAGCCAAGCCCCGATGACGGGGAAGGTGTAGAGACTAGACGGGCGGCGCCTACAGTCCTGTTGTGGGACCAAGGCGAAGGGATAGTCCAGACCACGAACGTCTGCGCAGGCAGGCGGCGGCGAAAGCCGAAGTGGCAAGAAAATCTGCTTCCTTGAAAAGGGAGTGTGGGTTCGATTCCCGCCGTCCGCACCACACATGACAATACTCAGCGCCGATAATTTGCACCTGTGGCGCGGCGAGCTGCACGTACTGCGCGGCCTGAGCCTGCGCCTCGATGCTGGAGCCTGCCTGCAGGTCACCGGTGCCAACGGCGTTGGCAAATCCAGTTTATTACGGGCCTTATGCGGTCTGCTGCCACTCGAGGAAGGACAGATCAGCTGGCGCGGCGAGGACGTGCGTCGTGACCGCCCCGCATTCCATCGCGAGCTTGCCTATCTTGGCCATGGCACCGGCCTCAAAGCGGATCTCTCGGCCACGGAAAATCTGCGCTTCTCGGCCGGACTGCGCCGCGTGCTGAGTGCCGGACAGATCGGCGCGGCGCTCGAGCGTGTTGGCATGGGTTCGCTGCATGCGCGCCCGGCACGCCAGATGTCGGCCGGGCAGCAACGGCGGATTGCGCTGGCGCGCGTCCTGCTGTGTGACTGCGCCTTGTGGATCCTCGATGAGCCCACGGCAAACCTAGACGGCCGCGGCCAGGGGCTGTTCGCCGAGCTGCTGCAGGAGCATCTGAAGGCTGGTGGTCTCGCGCTGGTCGCTACCCACCAGCCGCTGAATCTGCAGGATCCGCGCGTGAATGTCCTGGAGCTGACGTGAGCGCGCCGCGAAATCCGGGTAGCGCGGCGCTGCAGCTGATCCGGCGCGATCTGCGCCTGGCGCTGCGACGGCCCGGCGAGTGGCTGCAGCCGCTGGGATTCTTTGTGATCGTGACCGCGTTGTTTCCGCTGGCTCTGGATCCCGAGCTGTCGCGCCTCAGAGACATGGCGCCCGGTGTGATCTGGGTGGGGGCGCTGCTATCCTCGTTGTTGGCGCTGGAATTGCTGTTTCGTGAGGACGGTCAGGACGGTTCACTCGAGCAACTGGCAGTATCGGGCCTGTCGCTCGCCTGGCTGCTGCTGGCGAAGACCTGCGTGCACTGGCTGCTGACCGGCCTGCCGCTGGTGCTCGTGGCGCCGCTGCTGGCGACCGCCCTGGGGGCTCCGGCGGCGGCAATACCCGGCCTGATGGCCGCGTTATTTCTGGGCAGCATCGCGTTAAGTCTCATCGGTGCCATCGGTGCCGCCCTGACACTCGGACTTCGACGTGGGGGTACGCTGTTGGCGCTGATCGTGCTGCCCCTGGCGGTGCCGGTGCTGGTTTTTGGTGCCCAGGCGACGGCCCGGGCCATCTCGCTCGAACCGCTTGCAGGCCCGCTGTATCTGCTGGGTGCACTGGCGGTGCTGGCGGCAACGCTGGCGCCGCTCGCTGCAGCGGGCGCGGTACGGATCAGTCAGGAGTAACAGCACTTGGCCTGGACCTGGTTTCACCGCTTCGGCTCGCCGCCGCACTTCTACCGCATCGCCGGCAAGCTCGTGCCGTGGTTTGCGGTGCTGGCGGCGCTGGCCTGCATCGGTGGGCTCATCGGCGGTTTGGTGCTGGCGCCGAGTGACTACCTGCAGGGCGAGGGCTACCGGATCATCTACGTGCATGTGCCGGCCGCGATCCTCTCGATGATGGCCTATGCCGTGATGGCGCTGGCCGCGGCAACCGGGCTGATCTGGCGCATGAACGTTGCCTATGCCGTTGCCGCCAGCTGCGCGCCGATCGGCGCTTCATTCACCGTGCTTGCGCTGATCACCGGGAGCCTGTGGGGACGGCCGATGTGGGGCACGTACTGGGTCTGGGATCCGCGACTGACGACTGAACTGATATTGCTGTTTCTCTACCTGGGTTACATGGGCCTGCGTGCCGCGATCGAGGAGATCTCGCGCGCCGATCGCGCGAGCGCGGTGCTGGCCATCGTCGGCGTTGTGAACCTGCCGATCATTCACTACTCGGTGGACTGGTGGAATTCACTGCATCAGGGCCACAGTCTGCTCAAGTTCGGGCGACCCTCGATGCCCGCCAGCATGTACGTGCCGCTGATCACGATGATATTTGGCTTCATGCTGTATTTCGGCGCGGTGCTGCTGATACGCGCGCGCGGCGAAGTGCTGCGCCGGGAGCGCACGGCCCGCTGGCTGCTCGATGTGGTCGGGGAGGCGTGATGCACGAGTGGCTCTCCATGGGCGGCAATGCGCGCTTCGTCTGGCCTTCCTACGGCGTCACGCTGCTGGTGATGTGGCTCAACATTCGCTGGGCGCGCAAGGCGGCGCGCGCGGGCCGCGCTGAAGCCAAGCGGCGTCTGGCGATGCAACGGAGCGAGCCGTGACGCCCCGGCAGCGGCGCATGACCCTGGTGGCGGTAATCGTCATCGGCGTTTCGCTCGCGGGAGCGCTCGCACTGCGTGCGTTTCGCGAGAATGTGATGTTCTACTTCGATCCGACCAAGGTTGCTGCCGGCGAGGTCAAGGTAGGCCAGCGCTTCCGACTCGGAGGCATGGTGGTCAAGGGTAGCCTGCAGCGCGAACCGGGCACGCTCAACGTGCATTTCATCGTCACCGACTTCAAGAATTCAGTGCCTGTGGCTTATTCGAATGTACTGCCCGACCTGTTCCGCGAGGGCGCGGGCATGGTGGCGCACGGGCGCATGGATGCGGCCGGGACCTTTCACGCCGATGAAGTGCTCGCCAAGCACGATGAGAACTACATGCCTCCGGAAGTAGCTCGCTCGCTGCAGCAGGGCAAGGCCGCGGCGGCCGGAGGCAATCCCTGATGTGGGTTGAACTCGGTCACCTGGCCCTGATCCTGGCCCTGGCGATGGCCGGCGCCCAGGCCTTGTTCGGACTGCTCGGCGCCGGACTGAACCGCGCGCGCTGGATGGCGGTCGTGCCCTCGGCGGTCGTGGGCCAGTTCGTGTTCCTGGCAATTGCAGTCGGCACGCTGATCCACGCGTTCATCGAGAATGATTTTTCCGTCGCCTATGTCGCAGAGAATTCCAACTCGGCGCTGCCACTTTTCTATCGCGTGACCGCACTCTGGGGCGCACACGAGGGCTCGCTGCTGCTGTGGATCTGCGTGCTCTCGCTGTGGACGCTGGCGGTCGCAGCCTACGCACCGCGCCTGCCGGTGGCGTTCGCGGCGCGCGTATTGGGTGTGCTCGGCGTCGTCAGTTTTGGCTTCTTGCTCTTTTCGATTGCGACCTCCAATCCGTTCCTGCGCCAGCTGCCGGCGGCGCTCGACGGGCGCGATCTGAATCCGTTGCTGCAGGATTTCGCGATGGCGATCCACCCGCCGATCCTGTATGCGGGCTACGTCGGCTTCGCGGTCAGTTTTGCCTTCGGCTGCGCCGCACTGATCGAGGGACGGCGCGATCAGCTCTGGGCGCGCTGGATGCGGCCGTGGGCGGTCGTGGCCTGGTCGTTCCTGGCCTGCGGCATCGCGCTTGGCAGTTGGTGGGCCTATTACGAATTGGGCTGGGGCGGCTGGTGGTTCTGGGATCCGGTGGAAAATGCCTCGTTCATGCCGTGGCTGGTCGGCACGGCACTGCTGCATTCACTGGCGGTCACGGACAAGCGCGGACTGTTCAAGAGCTGGACGCTGCTGCTGGGTGTCGCGGCGTTCTCCTTGAGCCTGATCGGAACCTTCCTGGTGCGCTCCGGCGTACTGGTTTCGGTCCATTCGTTCGCGGCCGATCCGGCGCGCGGTATCTTTATTCTGGTGTTCCTGATACTGATGATCGGTGGCGCGCTGCTTCTCTACGCCTGGCGGGCACCGCTGCTGGTCTCGAACGCCGGCTTCGAGCTGCTCTCGCGCGAATCCTTCCTGCTGTTCAATAACATCCTGCTGGTGATCGCGGCCACGGTGGTGTTCGGCGGCACGCTCGCGCCGCTGATTTCCGACACGCTGCATCTGGGTACGCTGTCGGTCGGTCCACCGTACTTCAATCCGAGCTTCCTCGTGCCGGTGGTGCCGCTATTGGCGCTGCTGGGCTTGGGGATGCACGCGCGCTGGCGTCGCGGACAGCTCAAGGAATCGGCCCGACGTCTCGCGCTGGCCGCTCTGATCGCGCTGATCGTTGGCGCCGCCATCGCTGTCGGTGTCTATGGCAGCGGCCATGTGATGGCGATCGTCGGCACGGTGCTCGGGGTGTGGATCATCGCAAGCTCGCTGATCGAGCCGCTCAGCCGCTGGCGGCGCGGCCTCGGCGTGCCCGCTGCGGTGCTCGGCATGGCGATTGCGCACATCGGTGCCGGCGCCTTTGTGCTCGGTGTCACGACGGTGCAGATCAGCTCGGTGGAGCGCGATGTGGCACTCGTCCCTGGCCAGAGCGCGATGGCCGGGGACTATCAGTTTCGCTTCGATGCCATCGAGACGATCGAAGGGCCCAATTACGACGGCTTTCGCGGCCATGTCACGGTGCTGCGCAAGGGCGTCCCAGTGACCACGCTGGCGCCGGAGAAGCGCCACTACTGGGTGCAGGGCACGGTCATGGCCAAGGCGGCGATTGCGGCCGGCTGGAATCGCGATCTGCTGGCGGCGCTTGGCGAGGATGTCGGTAATAACGCCTGGAGCCTGCGCCTGCAGTATCGGCCGCTGATCCGTTTCGTGTGGATTGGTGCGCTGATCATGGCCATCGGCGGCCTGACGACGCTGCGTGACCGACGCTATCGCGTGACTGACACGGTAGCGCAGGCGGTCGCAGATGGTGAGCGGGCAGGGCACGCGTGAAGCGTTTTCTGTGGCCGCTGGGTCTGTTTGCGCTGCTGGTCGTCGTGCTGGTGGTCGGACTCGTGCATGCGCCTGAGAAAGGCATAATCCGCTCGCCGCTGCTGGGCAAGAACGCGCCTGACTTCTCGCTGCCGAATCTTAGCGCCGGGAGCGATGCGGTCACCGGCGCACAGCTCAAGGGGGGCTGGCATCTGGTCAACGTGTGGGGTACCTGGTGCTTCGAATGCCGCAACGAGCACCCGGTGCTGCTGCAGATCCGCCAGCAGGGCCGCGTGCCCATCATCGGCATCGACTGGAAGGATGAGGATGATAGCGCGCGCGCCTGGCTGCAGCAGTTGGGTGATCCCTACGCGGTCATTGGTACTGATCACGATGGGCGCGTCGCGATCGACTGGGGCGTGTACGGCGCGCCGGAGAGTTTCCTTGTGAATCCCGCCGGTACCGTGGTCGAAAAATGGGTCGGCGCGATGACCCCGGAGATCTGGCAGCAGAAATTCCTGCCGCATCTGGCCACCGCGATCGGATCCGGTTCATGAATCCCCGCCTCGTGGCTCTGGCGCTCGGCACGTGGCTGTGGGTCGCACCGCTGCTCGCCATTGATCTGACGCCACCGTTGCCCGATCCCCGACAGCAGCAGCGCTACGTGACGCTGATCCATGAGCTGCGCTGCATGCAGTGCCAGAACGAAGCGCTGGCCGATTCCGAAGTGTCGCTGGCCGCGGATCTGCGCCTGGAAGTGCACGATCTGGTGGCCCAGGGCAAGAGTGATGCCGAGGTTCGTGACTATCTGGCCAGTCGCTACGGGGACTTCATCCTGTTTCGTCCGCGTGTGAGCTGGCGCACCGCGTGGCTGTGGGCGCTGCCCGGGCTGCTGCTGCTCGCCGGGGCGATCGCGGCGCTCCGCGTGCTAATCGCCCGCACGCGCCTGCTCGCAAGCGACACCTCGCCGATCGATTCGGAGCTGGATCCGAAATGATCTCGTTTGTGATCTTGGGCGCGCTGATGGCGGTGCTGGCGATCGGCTTCATCGTTTATCCGCTGCTGCGCGGAAATAAAGAGGTGGCACCGGCGCGCCACGCTGCCCTCGTGGCCGGGATCCTGGTGCTGGCAACCGGTGTCGGGCTGTACCTCAAATACGGCAATCATGGCTGGCGGGCGAGTGCCGCCTCGGCGCCAGTGAGTCCGACACTGACCCGCTTGCTCAGCGACACCGAACGCAATCCCCAGGATCTGTCGGGCTGGATCGAGCTGGCTCGGACCTATGAGCAGATCCAGCAGTTCCCGCTGGCGCTGCGCGCCTGGCAGCGTGCCAACGAGGTCGCGCAAGGCAAGAACGCCGAGGCACTCGCCGGGATTGGCGAAACGCTGCTGATGATCGGTGATGCCTCCAATTCGGATCGCGCCGGCGAGTATTTTGAGCGCGCGCTCGCGATCGATGCGAAATCACCCAAAGCGCTGTTCTTTTCTGGGCTCAACGCCTTTCAGAAGGGTGACATGAAGCTGGCGCGCGAGCGCTTCGCCGGCATGCTGGCGCTCAATCCCCCCGAGGGCGTGCGTGCGGCACTCGAGAAACAGATTGCTGCGATCGATGAATCACTCAAGCCGGTCGCGGCCGACAGCGCGACGGCGATCAAGCTGCATATCGGAATGGACCCGGCGTTACGCCAGAGCGCCAACGGCGCCACAGCCCTGTTCGTGTTCGTGCGCGGCGCAGCGGGCGGGCCGCCAATGGCGGTGCGTCGCATGGTGGCCAACCTGCCGGTGGAGATCGTGCTCTCGGCGAGCGATTCGATGATCGCCAGCAACAAGCTGCAGGCCGGGCAGCACGTCCAGGTGGTGGCGCGCCTCTCCAAGAGCGGCACGCCGTTGCCGGCAAGCGGTGATCTGTACGGGGAGATCTCCTACGTCGCCGGCAAGGAGCCGCAGCGCGAGCTGCTCATCGACAAGATCCAGCCCTGAGAGCGCAGCGGAGCCCTGCGCCTCAGTCGTGAAAGTCGGCGACGCCGTGCTTCCAGTAGCCGGCACTCTTGAGCGAATCCCCATCCAGCTGCCACTGCTCCTCAAGGAAGCGGCGCAGCGCGCGTGACTGGCCCGACTCGCAGGCGACCCAGGCGAAGAAATCCCCGGGCGGTCGCCGCATCCTTTGCAGCGCCTCGAGCAGTAGTGGGGACTCGCCGGCCGCCTGTGCGCCCCGGTGTACCCAGGTCAGCGACAGTGCTGCCTGCGTCTGCAGCGGGATCTCGCTGGCGGCATCCGCCACTTCAATCAGCACCGTCGCAGGCGCCAGCGCCGGTAAGGACTCGAGCCAGCGCGCCGCGGCCGGCAGCCCCGATTCATCGGCAATCAGCAGGTAGCCATCAGCCCGTGGCGGCACGATCGTCGAACCGCGCGGACCGCCGATCAGCAGCGGGCTCCCCGGCTTGGCCGCGGCGGCCCACAGCGCTGCCGGACCTTCGCCGTGCATGACGAACTCGAGATCAAGCTCCTGCGCTCGTTCATCGTAGCGGCGTGGCGTGTAGTCGCGCATCGGGGGCCTTCCGGCAGGCCAGATGGGACCCTGGGGCCCCATTTCTGGCTTCACCGGGGCGGTGCCCGCAGGGAAGAAGAAGAGTTTGACGTGATCGTCTGGTGAGGCGCTGACAAAGCCGCTCAGCTCAGCTCCCCCGACCGTAATTCGGCGCAGGGTAGGTGACAGGTCCGTGATCCGGATGACCTGCAGCAGGCGCGAGCGGGCATTGTGGCGGACGCGCTGTGGCGCACGCGAGGGGGTATTGGGGTTATTCATCGATGGAGTGGCCTCTTGAAGTTCAGAAGCATAAGATATATCTTAAGATACGATTTTTCAACTACATCTTAGGAATACCCCCATGCGATCAGGACGACACCACAGCGGCTCTCGCAGCCATCATGCCCACGAAGGCGGGCGCCGCGGTCATGGCGAGCGATTTGGCGGCCGTGAACTCGGCCGGCGACGACGGATGTTCGAATCCGGGGACTTCCGCATCCTGTTGCTGAGCCTGCTCGAGGAGCAGCCGCGCCACGGCTACGAACTGATCCGCGCCATCGAGGACATGTTTGGAGGCCAGTACGCCCCGAGCCCCGGCATTGTTTATCCGACCCTCGCGATGCTGGAAGAGCAGGGACACGCTGAGCCGCGCGCTGCGGCCACCGAGGACGGGCGCAAGCGTTTTGCGCTCACGGCCGAGGGGCAGACCTGGTTGCGTGAGAATGCGGATACGGTCGCAGGCGTACGCGCCCGGCTGGCGCTGGAAGTGCGCTCACTGCGGGCCAGCCAGGTACCGGAAGCCGTGCGCCAAGGTTTGCGCACGCTCAAGCACGCGCTGCTGCTGGATCACGCCGATTGGCCGGAAGCGCGCGCGCGACGTGTGCTGCAGGCCATCGAGCAGGCTATCGAGGCGGTGGGCGAGGGCACTGCCAAGTAGCTCGCACGCTCGGCCGCACCGGCAGCCAGGTGCTGCCAGTCTTCGCAGCCTGCGGCTATAATCCGCCGCCTTTCAGCGTCCCTCCAGGGCAGGTTCAGGTGCATTTTCTGCACCGGTTATGTTTGCTGGATCGGAGGGGTTCGCGGCTACCTGCCGGGAATCTTAAGGCTGCAGCCGAGTCTGAACCTGCAGGTGATACACACTGGACCCAAGGCGCCGCGTCGCGGAGCAGGTCCCCGAGGAGAATGTTATGCGCCGAGCACTGCTGGTCCTGACAATGATGGGTATCGGATCGATGTCGATGAGCCTGACCGCCATCGCGGCCAACAACGGCACTGCCGCGACACCGGCGAGCACCTACAGCGACGATGAGATCGTCAAACAGGCCAACGACTTCTTTGCTAACGGCGCCAAGGGGCTCTCCGATGTGCTGGCCAAGGTACTGAAAGAGAAAGGTCAGCCGGTGGCATTTATCCGCGGCGAAGAGGCCGGCGGCGCCGTGGCGGTCGGCGTGCGCTATGGTCATGGCGAACTGGTGTTCAAGGACGGGCGGCATCGCATCGTGTACTGGCAGGGCCCATCGCTCGGCTTTGATATCGGTGCTGATGCGGTCAAGGCCTTCGTGCTGGTCTACAACCTGCCCAATGCCGAGGCGCTGTACCAGCGCTTCCCGAGCGTCGAGGGGAGCCTGTACTTTGTCGGCGGATTTGGCGTGAACTATGTGCAGGCCGAGGGCATTGCGCTCGCGCCGGTGCGCTTCGGCGTGGGCTGGCGGCAGGGGATCGATGTCGGCTACATGCACTTCTCACCTGAAAAGCGCGTCAATCCGTTCTGATCTGTCTGCCATTGATAGGGAAACTCTAGGATGAAAGTGAATGTTTGCGCGGCCCTGCTGGGGGCCAGCCTGCTGCTTGCGGCCACGACTGTTGTTCAGGCCACCGATAACTGGAGCGAAGGTCGTAACTACTTCGTGCTGCGACCGGCGCAGCCCACGGGGCTGCCCGCCGGCAAGGTGCAGGTGACCGAGGTGTTCTCTTACGGCTGTCCGGCCTGCAACAAGTTCGCGCCAGTGGCTGACAAGCTGCGCCAGACACTGCCAGCCAATGTCGAGCTCGACTATCTCCCCGCAGCCTTCAACCCGGCTGAGGACTGGCCGATGCTGCAGCGGGCCTTCTGCACCGCGCAGCTGCTCGGGCTCGTGCAGAAGACCCACGATGCAATGTTTGATGCGGTGTGGAAGACCGGCGCACTCGCGACGATGGACATGACGACCGGGCGCATCCGCAGTCCGGCACCTTCAATCGAGGATGCAGCGCGCGTCTACAATCACCTCACCGGCGTGTCAGTCGCGGATTTTCTCGCCAAAGCCAATTCATTCTCGGTTGATATGAAAATGCGCCAGGACGATGCGCTGATAAAGACCTATGCGGTCGATCGCACGCCAACAATCATCGTCAACGGCAAGTACCGACTCACGACCGACTCGGCCGGCGGCACGGACCAACTGGTCGAGCTGGTGAAGTGGCTCGTCGCTAAGGAAAGCAAGTAATCTTAAGCCCCGCAGCGAGGGCGCGCCGCGTGCCGCCAGTGAGCGGATTCAAGCGCCAGCAAAGGGCCTATGGTCGCGTTCATCATTCTGGCCATAGCAGCCTTCGTCGCCGGCGTGCAGAACGCCCTGGCTGGCGGTGGCTCATTCCTGACCTTCCCGGCACTGCTCTTCACCGGCATCGGACCGCTGGCCGCGAACGTCACCTCGACGGTGGCGCTGTTCCCGGGGCAGGTGGCGAGCGGCCTGGCAAATCGCAGCGACATCACCGGCATTCCGGGCCTGGGATTTCGTGCACTGTTCCTGATCAGTCTGGGCGGCGGCGCGGTCGGCGCACTCCTGCTGCTGTCGACTCCAGAGTCGGTCTTCAGCGCGCTGGTACCGTACCTGGTGCTGTTCGCGACCGTCGTATTTGCCTGGGGCAGCTTCTTTCGCAAGAGCAGCGAATCGGCTCATCACATGGGTCCGAAGGCCGCTTCGCTGACTCAATTCGGTATCTCGATCTACGGCGGCTACTTCGGCGGCGGCATTGGCATCCTGATGCTCGCTGCGCTGACCATGTCAGGACTCGCAGTCCGCAAGGCCGGGGCGACCAAAAACGCGCTGGCCGGCGTCATGAACGCCTCGGCGGTCGCAATCTTTGCCTTTTCCAAGGCTGTTGCCTGGAAGCAGGTCGTGGTCGTGGGTATCGCGGCGCTGATCGGCGGACAGCTGGGGGCGTACGCATTCCGGCATGTCAATGAGAAACTCCTGCGGATCTGCATTGTCGCTCTCGGCCTGGCATTGACGATCGGTTTGTTTGTGCGCGCCGCGCACGGCTGAAGCGGTACGCTGCATTGGGCCCGAGCACTGGCTTCAGCACTGAATCACTCAACCCCAGTAAGGAAACACATGACGCCCGATGCGCCCAGCGCCTCTGTCCACTGGCTACGACGGCTGCTGAGTGTCGCCCCGATTCGGCTGCTCGCGATGTTTGGAATTTTCACGGCGATTTATTCCGGATCGGCCTCCGGCGCGTACGCGGTCCTCAAGCGCTTGCCGCAGCAGTGGCATGCGCTGTGGGTCGGATTCGTACTGCTGGCCATCGTGGCGCTGGTACTGATGGTGTACCGGGGCCTGGTGCGCTGGATTGAACGGCGCCGCGTGCCGGAGCTTGCGGTTCCGCCGGGCATGCGGCTGCTCGCCGGAGGCACGCTGACCGGCGTGCTGTGCTTGAGTGCCGTATTCACCATCTATGCGGTGCTCGGGATGCTCGGCAGCGTGCAATATGTCGGTGGCATCGCCGTTCTGGGCTCGCTGGCGATCTGCATCATAGCGTCGCTGGCCGAAGAGTTGATCATGCGTGGGATCGTGTTCCGGGTGCTGGAGCAGTGGCTCGGCTCCGGTATCGCACTGGGATTCTCTTCAATACTGTTTGGACTGGTGCACCTTGCCAATCCGAATGCGACGCTTCTCGGGGCCATCGCGATCGCCGTGGAAACGGGCTTGCTGCTGGGCGGTGCCTACATGCTGTGCCGGAACTTGTGGCTGCCGATCGGCGTTCATTTCGGGTGGAACCTGGCCGAGAGTGTGATCTACGGTGCCAATACCTCCGGATTGAATTTGCCTGGGCTGTTCTCGGTGCCGGTGCATGGTCCGGCCCTGATGAGCGGTGGTGCCTTTGGCCCCGAGGCGTCGGTGCCTGCGATGGTAATTGGCACGACCGCCGCGTGCTTGTTCCTGTTCTTCGCGGTGCGCCGCGGGCAGTGGCAGCCGCTGCGCTGGCAGCTGCGGCTGCCCGTATCGGCCTGAGGCTCCGACAGATTGGCGCCGCTTAGGTCCGGTTCAGCGTCGTGATCACCCCGTAGTCATCGCCACTGGTGTTCTCTCCAGCAGTGGCCATGATGATCTGGTTCGGCGAGCTGTTGGTATTGATAAGGGCAAGTCCGGTGAAGGAAACACCGTTCAGCGTGGCCCATACGCCGTCGCAGTTGGAATAGGTGTAGGTGACATCATAGACATCATAGTTGGCGTCCGGCACAGTGATCGTGCCGTTGATCACGCAGTCGGTCCAGCCGCTGCTCGCTGACTGCGCAAACAGAACCCCATCCGTGGAGATCGACACGGTGGCACCGGTCACTGCGTCGGTATAGGTGCCCGAAATCTTGGCCAACGTGCCCCCCGAGGTCGAGAGTGTCAGGAAACTCAAGTCCCAGACGCTATCGATAGTCAGGCCGGCCGACGTGTTGAAATCGAGCGTGAGATTCAGATTCTCACTGGCCGTCACCGTTCCGCTGAGCGTGCCCACGCCAAAAGTGCTGCCGTCGCTGAAGGTCGATCCATAACTGGCGTCGCCATCGACCCCGGCAGCCACGGTATCGCCGGAAACCTGCAGCGTGCCGCTAAATTCCACACCATCAGCGCGGATGAACACCGCATTGCCCGTGGAATCCACGATGCCGGTGACTGTTTCCAGGCTCACGGAGTCCGTACCGGTCCACAGGCCCTCGGCGGCGAACTCCGGGGTAATCGTCGTCGAGCCGCCTTCGCCCGGCGCCAGCGCGCTGACGTGACAGGCGGAAATCGCCAGCGTGGTCACTAGTCCGAGCAGGACAGATCTGATTTTGCGATGCGAGATCATCGACGTTCCCTATGGCAGCTTAGTAAGTTAGGCACGCTGCTTCGCACATTGTTCCATGTTCCGACATATCTTAACGTCTCGTACTGGCGCTTGTGGTCGAAGGAGTGCCGCTAAAGAGCGACACATTGGCCCACGGAAGGCACGGTGCGCGTCCGGATGAGTGGCTGCCAGTCCGCCTCGCGGCTGCCCGTTATTCGTCTCGGGAAGCTCCGGAGCGGAAAAGTTCACGACCGGTTCAGCATGCCCTTGCCGTGGGGAACCTATACTCCGCAAACCTGCTATGCCACAAGGATGTGAGTAATTGTATGGCAACCAACGTACACGCGGCGCGGCGCAAACGGCACGAGCGACTGACGCTTGAGGTGCTCAAACAGTTTCGTTTGATCCTGGGCTCGGTCCGGTATCATTTCCGGCGCATCGAGGAAACCTGCGGCATTTCAGGCTCACAGTTGTGGGTTATCCGCGAGGTCAGTGCGGCGCCGGGCATCGGTGTGTCGGCGCTGACGCAAAAACTTTCCATCCATCAGTCGACCTGCAGTCAGCCTGTAGAAACGCTGGTCGGCCGTGGCTTCCTGACCAAGGTGCGGCTTGGCAATGATCAGCGACGGGTCGGGTTAACCCTTAAGAAGTGAGCGGCCAATTTGCTGGCGGCCGCGTCGCGCGCGGCCGAAGGCATCCTGCCGCAGGCGCTGTCAGAACTTCCGAACCAGTCGCTACTGACACTGAGCACGCAGCTGACTCGGCTGATTGCCGAGCTTCAAGTCAAGGACCGGCCTCGCGCCCACTGACTCTTCTCCCGCCATTGAGAAGAATGAGACTTTGAGCCGCCAGCGGGCGGCCTGACGCCGGGATGGGGCATCAGGATTCTTAATTGTTTGTAATCTTCAAGCGCAACTGAAGCTGCTGGTGCGCGCGAACTTACCAGCGTGAACTGCTCGCGCGAAAGTTGCCCAGTGCCGATGCGCGCTCTCGAACCAGCGGCTTTTCCAGGGAATCGGCATGGTGCAATGCCCGATTGCAGAAGCTGCATGCGGAACTTTCCGCTTACCGCAGCGCCAAAACACCAAGTGCGTCCGTGATTTGCGCGGCGGATAGGCGTGTTGCGGGTATTTTGCAGTCTCCTCTATATTGGTTCGCAGTTTTGTTCAGGTAACGGTCATATTATCGGCGCAGTGCCGATTGCGCGGCCTACGGCGGATTACTCCAATCCGCGTTGTCGAGGGTGTCGCGCTACAGGCCAACACCGAACCCGCAGCGATCACAGTTCCACGGGAGCGTATCGATGAATGCAGCCGACGCCACGGGCGAATTATTCGTGAGCCACAGCTTGTCGTGATGAGAATCAAAGTGCGAAGAGCAAGGCAGACCGCCTTTTTCTTGAGTCTGGCGGGCATGGCCTGTGCGCAGCCGGCGCCCTTTGACCTCGCCGGCCCGGACCTGCAGATCACGGTGACACGCGGTGAGCACACGCTACCGATTGGCCAGGTGCCCAATCTCGCGCCCGGTGATCGGGTCGTTATCAAGGCGGAGCTTCCGCCGACACAATCAGCCCATTACCTGCTGATCGCGGCGTTTCTCAATGGCTCGACCAATCCACCGCCAACGAATCAGTTCTTCCGTTGCAAGGTCTGGACTCGCCCATGCCAGGACCAGGGACTGACTGTAACCGTGCCCAAGGATGCCCAGCAGGTCCTCGTGTTTATGGCTCCGGAGACCAGTGGCGACTACCGGACCGTGGTCAACGCGGTGCGCGGGCGCCCAGGCGCCTTTGTGCGGGCGTCCCAGGATCTGAATCAGGCGATGCTGGATCGATCGCGGCTGGAGCGCTATCTGACCGCGATCCGTGCACTGGATCAGGAAAGCCAGAGCAAATTAAAGGAGGCCGCCCCGCTGCTGGCACGGAGCCTCGCCATCAAAGTGGATGATCACTGCCTCGATCGGATTCCGCAATTGCAGGCGCCGTGTCTGATGCAGGGACGCGAAGCCCTGATCCTAAACGACGGCCACAGCACCTCGATGGTCGAAGCACTGACCTCGGGCCCTGCCAGTGACCTGGCCATGGAAGCGAGCTACACGCCGCAGCTGAGCTATGGCTATTACAGTCCCTACCTGGCTTCGATTTTGGACATCGCCCGCATACTGGACTCGTTCCACAGCGCCCAGTATCAGTACATTCCGGCGCTGGCCGCGGCCAAGGGCGATCAGGTCGCCTTGTCGCTGAACACACCACCCTCATTTTACAATCCCAAATCGGTGCTGGTCGTGGCGCTGCCTGCCGTGGAGCAACCACAGTTGCCGCCACTGCATGCGGTGGATCCTGCCGGCATCTACTGTGCGCGCAAGAGCTCGCTGGTGCTGCCCGTAGAGGGCGCGCCGCTGGTGTTCTCCACTGGATTCGCATTCGACATGACCCTGAGCTTGGTTGGCCAGGATGGCAAGAGCATCGACCTGCCAGCCAGCGCGGAGCCGGAGCAGGGTGGTTTTGTCGTCGACACCAGCGCATTGGGAGCCACTCATCTGGGCGACAGCGTGCAAGGTGTATTGCACGGCCGCTGGGGATTTGACGAGTATCGCGGCCCCACCTTTCAGCTGGTCAACGCCACGACCCAGTCCTGGGCGCTGGGCGACCAGGAAGGCAACGGGCTCATCGTGGGCCGTGAGGAACTGGTCCACCTCCAGGCCAACAGCGTCAGCTGCATCGACAACATCATGCTGCGGGATCCGGCGGGCAAGGAGATCAAGACCGAATGGAAAACGGTCAAACCCAACGTGGTCGAGCTCAAACTGCCGTTGCAGGAAGTTCAGCCAGGACCGATGACGCTGCTGGTCTCGCAGTACGGCGCAAGTCAGCCCCAGCCTCTGGGCCTGGTGGCCTTTTCCGAGGCGGGGCACCTTAGCAGTTTCGTGATGCACGCAGGTGACTCGCAGGGTGTGCTGAAGGGAACGCGACTCGATGAAGTCGCCTCCCTGCAGCTCAAGGGTGTGGAATTTGTGCCGGGCACTCTCTCGAGCAACCAAGGCGATGATGAGCTGAAGATGAGCACGGAGGATCCGCACGTCGGTGCGCTCAAGCCCCAGAGCAGCCTGATTGCCAAAGTGACGCTCAAGGACGGCCGGGTGCTGACGCTTACTGCGGCGGTGGCCGCACCACGCCCGAGCGCCACCTTGATTGGCAAGAGTGTGCAGGCGGCGCCCGGCGGTGTGGACCATCATGTGCAGCTCGCGAATCCCAACGAGCTGCCGCAGGATGGGACACTGACTTTTTCGCTGCGCGCGCAGTCCCCGACGGCGTTTTCACATGATGAGATGATCGAGATCGCAACCGCGGACGAGTCGTTCTCGACCCTGCTGAGCGCGAGCAACGGCGGCATCACGCTGGAGAATGCTCAGGTTGCCGTCGCGCAGTTCAATCCGCTGAAGGCCTTTGGCGCCTCGGCCTTCGGACCTCTGCATTACCGCGTGGCGGCCAACGGCGTGACCGGCGACTGGCAACCCCTGGGTACACTGGTACGCTTGCCGGTGCTCAAGGAGATCAAGTGCCCGGCCACCGTGGAGCTGGCCTGCAAGCTCTCCGGGACTGATCTGTTTCTCGTCGAGTCCGTATCGAGTGAACCGCATTTTCGTCATGCCACACCAGTGCCTGATGGTTTTCCAGGCAACGCGCTGCCAGTTCCGCACCCGGGGGACGGGCCCTTGTATCTGAAACTTCGCGATGATCCCACAGTGGTCAGCCGCACCAGCCTGCGGGTCGACCTGGTGGCGCCCACTCCGGAGCAGAGCGATCGCTCAGCGACCCGGCTCGGTGCCGCTCAAGGCGACTCGGATTCGCCGCCGCCGTCAAATGCCGCGCCGCCGAGCGCGAATCAGGCGCCATCGGGTTCAGGATCCGATGCTGCAACGGCCGCCGCACCCAGCGGCGATCAAGTCCCCACCGCCGCGCCGATCGCCGTTCCGGCGCAGGCTGAGATGCCCGCGGCCAAACAGGTTGGGCCCTCTGACAAGGCGGCTGCTGCCCCGAACCCACCGGGCAATCCACCCCAGGGGTAATGCCACGGGCCGTCACGGAGATAGCCATGTACTTCAGTGCGCGCAACCAACTCACCGGCAGACTGACTCGCATCAACCACGGCGTCAGCAATGATGAGATCGTGCTGACACTTGCCGGCGGTGATCACATCCTTGCGCTGATCACCAGTGATCGTTCATTGATCATGGGCATAAAGGCCGGTGATGAGGCCATCGCAGTCATCAACGCCTCAGCTATTATTCTTGGCAACGAGCGCGGCAAGCGCTACAAGCTCTCGGCACGCAATCAGCTGCCAGGCGAGATCAAGCAAATCAATATCGGGCCTGCCTTCGCCGAAGTCCTGCTCGGGTTAAAAGGCGGCGATTCCCTGGTGGCGATTGTCCCCAAGGAAGCCATCAATGAGCTTGAGCTTGCCGTGGGCCACAAGGTGATGGCGATATTCAAGGCATCAAACGTCATCCTGGGCATCGCCTCTAGCTAAGCGTGACCTACTTGCGCCGCGGCTCCCGGCAGTTGTCTGCTGGCGCCAGATCCGAGTGATCATCCTCCGGCGACGCACCGGGCACGGCAGCGCGCGCGATCATTTGCGCCGCAGCCGCAAACTCTTCGGTATCCTTACCACTTCGTAGCTGCTTGCGGCCGCTGGGGTGTGCTGGCAGCGCACGGTCGGCCACTGGCATCGTGACGTGGGAGTCGAGGATGAGCGCCAAGCTGCGCCGGATACTCATATTGATCATCGTGGCGGGCATATTCGCCAGCCAGTACTGGCATCATCAGCAAGGCTCGGGGCGCCGGACTGTATCTACGGCGCCGGCGAAACCGGATGTCTTGCATATCGGCACGCTGGCGCTGCAATCCTGCGCCATTGGCAATCGCATCGATGAGGGTCTGCCAACCATCAGCGCCTACTGCATTGATTTTAAGGTTCCCGAGGACTGGAGCATGCCTTCAGGTCGCCAGATCGCTCTGAAGGTGGCTGTGCTGCGTGCCGAGACCGACAAGCCCAGCGCTGACCTGGTGACCTTTCTCGATGGAGGTCCCGGTGGCGCCGCGACCGAGGATTATGCAGCGGTCGAGGCCGGCATCAATCCGCTGCGTCAGAGCCACCATATCCTGCTCATCGATCAACGAGGTACCGGCGACTCCAATCCGTTGAGCTGCGAGGGCAAGAAGCAGGAGAAAGACGATCTGCAACGCAAGCTTGCCGGCAACGACAGCAACGGCGCGGCGCTCGATGCCCTGAAGGCCTGCCTTGCAAAACTTGAAACACGCGCCGCGCCACAGTTCTATAGCACGAGCGATGCCATTCGCGATCTGGAGGCGGTACGTGTGGCGCTGGGTAGTCCGAAGCTGGATGTGATTGGTGTTTCCTATGGCACACGCGTCGCCCAGCAATACGTCGGGCATTATCCGGATGCCGTGCGCAGCGTCGTGCTCGACGGCCCGGTTCCCAACCGCCTGATACTGCTGAGCGAGCACGCCAGAAACCTTGAGAGCGCACTCCGGGCCCAGTTCGCCCAATGCCAGGCGAGCCCAATCTGCTCGAAGACCTATGGTGATCCGTATGCGACCCTGTACCAGGTGCGAAATGCGCTGCGTGCGCACCCGCAGACCATTGATGTGCGCGATCCCGTCAGCTTCGAGCCGCTGCATCTGACGCTGACCGCCGAGGATCTGGCATCGATTGTGCGCTTCTATGCCTACAGTCCGATCACCGCCGCATTGCTGCCCCTGATGCTGCAGCAGGCCAACCAGGGCAACTACGCACCGCTCCTGGGCCAGAAGAAATTGCTCGCCGATGATCTTTCTGATCACCTGTCGGGCGGCGTCGAGGCCTCGATTATCTGTGCCGAGGATGCCGATCTGCTGGTTCCTCGACCCGAGGATGAGGCAACGATCATGGGTAACCGCAGCATCGCCCAGACCCAGAAGTTGTGTCAGATGTGGCCACATGAGACGCGCCCCGCGGATTTTCACGCGCCGCTGGTCTCTGCTGTGCCGACGCTCGTGCTCGCAGGCGAGCTGGACCCGGTGACACCTCCCGCGTACGGGGCCGAGATTGTGCGCAGCCTCAGCAACGCACGGCTGCTCACGGCGGCCGGGCAGGGGCACAGCGTCATCGATATCGGCTGCATGCCCCGATTGGTGAACCGCTTTATCGAGACGCTGGACGTCAAGGGACTCGGGGTGGAGTGTCTGCAAAGGCTTGGTGCGACGCCTGCTTACATTGACTACAACGGAGCCGCACCGTGATTCAGGCTGAGAATCTATACAAGAGCTTTGGCGCGAAAAAGGCCGTGGAAGGCGTGTCCTTTGTGGCTCGGGACGGTGAGATCACAGGATTGTTAGGTCCGAACGGTGCCGGCAAGACGACCACGCTGCGCATGCTCTATACGCTGATGAAGGCTGACGCGGGCCGGGTGCTGGTCGATGACATCGATGCGCAGACGCACCCGGTCGAGGTGCGCCGGCACCTGGGCGTGCTGCCCGATGCGCGCGGGCTCTACCGGCGACTGACCGCCCGCGAGAATATTCAGTATTTTGCCGCTTTGCAGGGTTTAACGGCAGAGCAAACGCGCACGCGCATTGATCTGCTGATCAAGACGCTCGCGATGGAGGATATCGCCGAGCGGCGCACCGAGGGCTTCTCTCAGGGAGAGCGACTCAAGACGGCCATTGCCCGCGCGCTGGTCCACGATCCGCGCAACGTCGTGCTCGATGAACCGACCAACGGGCTGGATGTCATGGCGACACGGAGCCTAAGAGAGTTCCTTCGGCAGCTCAGGAGCGAGGGATGCTGTGTACTGTTCTCGACCCA
>JBEKOK010000001.1:0-42512 GCA_049521875.1 Steroidobacteraceae bacterium | reverse complement strand
GATGCGCTCCTCAGCCTACACGCTTGCGGCGGGCTACATCGGCCTCGCAATCCTGGCGCTGGTGCTGTTTGCCGCGCCACTCTGGTATGCCTGGCAGGTCACGATCAACGACAACCGTGCCGAGGTGCTGCAGCAGGATGCCACGCGGCTCAGCGCCGTATTTGACCGGGGCGGCGTGGCGAGTCTGGGTGACTTCATTCGCGAGCGCGTCGGGCTGCAGATTGTCGAGGATCGCATGCTGCTGTTGGCCGATGCGCAGCTGCAGCCCGTTGCCGGCAATCTGCCAGCGTGGCCAGCCAATATCCCGGCGGCCAGCGGCACTTACACCATCAAGACGCTGCTGAAGGGCAAGCCGGTCGAGCTGGTGCTGGTACGCAATAACCTCCCGGGCGGCTACAGCCTGCTGGTCGGGCGCGACGTCTCACGCTTCCAGCCGCTGGCCCATCGCTTCTGGTTTGGACTGGCCGCGGCGGTCGCCGTTCTTTCGCTGGTGGGCGTCTTTGGCGCGATCCTGATCCGGCGCGCGATCCTCTCGCGCATCCAGACGATACGCCAGACGGCCCTGGCGATCGTGCAGGGAGACTTAAGCCGTCGACTGCCGGAGCAACGCGGGGGCGATGAACTCGACACGCTCTCCGGCACGATCAACCGCATGCTCGAGCAGATCGAGCAGCTGTTCCGCGGCGTGCGCAATGTCTCGGACTCGATCGCGCATGACCTGCGTACGCCGCTGGCTGAGCTGCGCTCGCGCCTCGAGGAACTCTCGCTGACGCGCCCCGGCCCGGAGCGTACATTTGAGGAGATCGATGCCGCCGTGGCCGACGTGGATCACGTGATGAGGATCTTCAATGCACTGCTGCGGCTGGCCGAGATGGACACCGGACTGCGGCGCTCAGGCTTTGTTGAAATTGATGTCTCCAACACGCTCGCCGAAGCGGTCGAGTTCTATCTGCCGGCAGCGGAGCTCAAGGATGTCCAGCTGCTGTATCGCGACCATGGCCCGGTGTGCATCGCCGGTGATCCCTTGTTGCTGGCGCAGGCGATCGGGAACCTGATCGACAACGCCCTCAAATATGCCGGCGAGCAGGGCACCGTCATGGTCGAGTCCCAGCGCCTGGCCGACGGCAGTGCCCTGCTCAGTGTCTCGGACGGCGGTCCTGGCATTCCCGATACCGAAAAGCTCCGAGCCGCAGAGCGCTTCTATCGGGGCGAGGCCAGTCGCGGCTCGCCGGGCGTGGGTCTGGGACTGAGCCTGGTGCAGGCCGTGGCCAAGCTCCACGGTGGACAGCTCGAACTGCTGGATAATCGCCCGGGGCTGCGTGCCCAGATGCGCATCCCGGCGCTGGCCGTGGCCCTCGCGACACCCAGCGTCACCAGCGAGACGCCCAGCCGCGTCGCCGCCGCGGCCATGCTCTAATCAGTACAGCGCCGGCTCGGCAAAGCCCAGGATTCCGCGCTGGTAGTCTTCGACGACTTCGGCGAGCGCCTGATGATCCGGCGTATAAAGAATCGCCCGGATCTCAAACAGCGCCGCCGGCATCTCCAGCATTGCGCCCGCCTTCGCCGGAGTGTGATCCGCGCCGCCGGCCAGCTCCCAGCCCGGCGGCAGTGGTGACCACAGCAGCGTGTCGACCAGTGTTTCGCGATGGGGCATCAGCGGCAGCACGACCTTGCCAAAGGGCGTCTGCGTGGTGTCGAGCAGCGCGTTCATCGCCGGGGTCAAGCGCGCGGGCACATACCAGTTATCAGCCACCGACAGCAGGACGTCACCGCACAACAGATCAACGCGCCGGAAGCGCACCGGCTCCTGCGCATCCACCTGCAGTTCCTGCCGCTGCTGATCGCTCGGGGGCTGCCCAGGTCCGGTTTGCCGGCGCGCGATCACCTGCGCGGGCGTGGCGAGTCCATGTACGCGGCACCAGCTCTCGAGCGTCAGCGTCGCACTGCTGCTGGAGAGGATCTGGGCATTGAGCGTCTCGATCAACGCCAGCGCCTTCAGCCGCGCGCCCGCTGTATCGGACCATGGCGGCGGCGCAGCGCCGGCCAGTGCAGGGAGCCACGCGCTCGCGACCAACAACCCCAGGGCGAAAGTGCCAGAACCCCCGGCCCGCATTCTGAATCTTGCATTGACCATCGTCAGCTCCTCGGCCGCAGCCGCTGCCCCGCTAGCCTAGAGGATCCGGCGGCCGCGGCAAGCGCCGGTGGCGAGCAATCGGGCTAGAATCAGGCTTATGAGCCGCGCCTTCGTCAAGGAATCTGACCAGGATCAGGACTCGCTCCCGGAGCGGACGGTCAGCGCGCACGCGAATTTTGTGACCGCGCGCGGCCTGGCGCTACTCGAGCAGTCAATTCAGGCCCTGGAACTCGAGCGCACTGCGGCTCGTCGCGCGACCGACAACGGCGCGCTGGCGCGCATTGGCCGCGATCTGCGCTATTTCCAGCGGCGGCGCGAGAGTGCGCGCCTGATCACCCCGGCGCCGGCGCCGACGGTGGCACGCTTCGGCGTCCAGGTGTGGCTCGAGCTCGAGGATGGCACCGAGAAGGCATTTCGCATCGTCGGCGAGGATGAAGCGGATCCCGCGCAGGGCCTGCTGAGCTATGTCTCACCGCTCGCAAGCTCGATGCTTGGGGCGCACGTAGGCGCCGCGGTTCAGATTGGATCCGCACAGGCGACTATCTCGCGACTGGAAGTCTGACTAAAGATGAGTCTCATCGAGCACGGCGCCATTGGCAGTGATCGGCAACGCATCGAGCAGCACGAAGGCTACCCGGGTCCATTCGCTGTGACTGGGGTTGAACCACAGGTGATTGGTACCCCGCTGTACGATGATGTCCCCGGAGTGCAGGTGCAGTGTCTCACCGCCGTCGAGTTCAAGGTCGACACGACCGCGCAGGATGATGCCGTAGTCGAGTGAATGGGTGCGGTGCATCGGTGAGCGACCGAGCGGCGCCAGATCGACAATGCGCAGCACCGATCCGCCTTTGAGCGCCAGCCCGGTGGCACGGCTGGCCCCGTCAGTCTCATCGGTGTTATCCGCAGGCGCGGTCGCGGTCGTCCAGGCCACGCGAAACGCGGCCTCGCCGCTGGGAATCATGCGCGTATCAAGCAGTTCATCCGAGCGGCACACGGCGTGTCCCTGCTCATCATGCCCGGTAACAATGCGGCGAAAGACCTGAGACATCCGCGGTACCCCCTGCGCTGAGATGCTGGCTGAAATCAAGCGCGCCCGGGGCGCGCAGCAACTGGCAAGAAATCACATTCGGATCGCTCGCGCCAGCCGTTGCACAGCGGCGACAGCTCGCCTAAATTTGTGCACGCCTCTCCGACAGGATGAATGAATCAACATGAGTGAGCTTCGATCCGCCGTTGTGCCCTCGCGCAGCGACTTCCGCGCCTGGCAGGTGATCCCCACCCGCTGGCATGACAACGACCACTACGGTCATGTCAATAATGCGGTCTACTATTCCTATTTCGACACTGCGATCAGTGGCTTCATGATCGAGGCGACCGGCACCGACGTGCGCAAACTCGAGGCCATCGGCATCGTGGCCGAAACCGGCTGCCGCTATCTCAAGGAACTGAGCTACCCGGATCTGCTGAACGTCGGGATTGGCCTCGACAAGATTGGGAAGTCGAGTGTGGTTTATCGCTTGGGTATATTCCGCGAGGGCGAGCAAACTCCCGCGGCCATCGGCCGCTTCGTGCACGTCTACGTCGATCCTCAAACGCACGCGGTCGCGCAAGTGCCTGCGCCAATCCGCGCCGCCCTCGCCCGCCTTTAGCCGCTCAGCGCTATTTCAGCGGCCGACGGAATTTCAGCAGGAACTTGTCGCTGGTGCCCTCGAGCTTGAACACCGCCTCGGTGTGCGGGTCGTTCGGGTTGTGCAGTAGCGTGCTCTCGCCATCCAGCACAAAGCCGGCAGCCAGCGCTTCCCGGCGCGCCAGCGCCGGATCAATGCGATGCAAGGTCTCGGTGTCGCGCGCACCGGAACCGGCCTCGGCGGCGTGGTCCTCAATGATGAACACACCGCCAGGTTTCAGAGCGTTGAACACCGCCTTGTCCAGTTGCAGCATGTCCGCCGGGCCGAACATCTTGTTGTGCAGGTCATGGTAGTTCTCCGATGTCCACACCAGATCAAGCCCGCCGGGCAGTGCAAAATCGGCAGTGGCTTTCGTATCGGCCGTGATGTTGTCGCAGGGTGGCGCGGCGGCCGGTGGTGGCGGCGGGTTCGGGGCGGCAGCACCCGGCGGCGGCGTCGGTGGGCTGGCGCGCTTGAGATTCAACGTATAGACATGTCCGCTGCTGCCGACGATGCGGCAGAAGAGACCGGTGAAATAGCCGCGCCCTGGCAGCAGCTCCCCGACCTTGTCGCCTGGTTTCACACCAGCGAAGGCGAGCACCTCGGCTGGCTTGCGCTGGGGATCGCGCGCGCGGTCGGCTTCCGGACGCGTCGGATCAGCCACTGCGGCGCGGATCGCCTCGGGTATCGCCTGCGCGGTCGCCGATGCATTGACGAAAATCAGTCCCAGCGCGCACAGCGCGCCCAGTGCAGTCGTAATACGCATGCAGCCCCCGAAGTTTGGTTTATTGATGGGCCAGTTGTGAGCTGGCGATGCTTGATCCTACCAGCTCGCCATCATCGCACGCACGTTGTTACCCTGGCCCGCTGCGCTGCAGTGCAGCTAGCTGCCGGGCACCGTTGCCGTCGCAGGCGCTGGCACCGGCAACGCCACCGTGATGACGACCGGCAGGCGTCCGTCGGTGGTGTAAACATCCCCGCCACCGTTGCGGCCGCGCAGATCCGTCTGGAAGCCATCTATCCACTGGACTGGCGCCGCCGGTACGCCCTGCAGGTCACGCAGCAGCTGATCGCGCTCGCGATCAATATCCGCGCCGATATGGTGCGTTACCTGGCCGGTGCGATGTGACACGCCCGCCGCGATATCCAGCGTGACCGCACCGATCCACAACTCGCGCCCGAGATCATCACGCTCGGCCGATACCCAGAATCGCACATGGTGTCGCCGGCGCGGATCGCCGCCGATCATTTTCTCGAAGGCCAGATCCTGCCTGTGACCCCACAGGTACAGGTTGCTGACCGGCGCGGTGCCATAGGGTCGATGGACAATCGAGTCGCCGGCGATGCGCAGCGAACTGAGCATCGTGATCGGATCGGCGGGTAACCAGCCTGCCGCCAGCAGGCGGCGCTGCATTTCGCTACCCAAGCCGACGAAGGCGACATTCAGCGGATCGCCCGGGATGCCATCGCCGGTCACGGTGCGCGAGGCCACGGTGCTCAGCGCCGGGTGGCGATGCTCGAACAGCCGCCACACGGCTGGCAGCGCGCCGTAGGCGAGCACCAGATAGAGCACGATTGAAATCAGCAGCATTCGCAACAGCCGGCGGATCTCGTGGCGCTGCAGTCGCGGGGGGCTCGCCGGCTCGCTCGGCAGACTCATTGAAGCCACCGCGCCGAAGCGTGCGCGCGATACATAAACGGTATCAGGTCGAGTTCCACGGGATCGCCTGAGCCTTAATCCGCGGTGCCAATGTACAGATGCCGCAGGACCGGATTCTCGCGCACCTGAGCGGCGGTGCCTGAAAGTGCAATGCGCCCGTGTTCCATCACATGCACTTCATCGGCAAGATCAAGCGCCCGCTGGACATCCTGTTCGACAATCAGCAGTGTCAGCCCGGCATCGCGCAGTGCCGCGAGCGCCGCATACAGCTGATCCATCACCAGCGGCGCCAGGCCGAGGCTGATTTCATCGAACACGATCAGCCGCGGGCGTGACATCAAGGCCCGACCGATCGCGAGCATCTGCTGCTGGCCGCCCGACATCGAAGTGCCGCCCTGGGCACGACGCTCGCGCAACACCGGGAAGAGCTGATACACCTGTTCAAGCCGCTGCAGGCATTCGCCTTTGGCGACTGCGCCAGCCGCCAGCCGCAGGTTCTCCTCGACCGACAGCGGCGCAAAGATCCTGCGACCCTCCATGCATTGCGCCAGACCCAGCCGCGCGATCACATGCGGTGCAGTGCCGGTGCGATCGATGCCATCAATGTAAAGCGCTCCGGCGGTGGGGCGTATCAGTCCGCTGATTACGCCAGCAAGCGTGGTCTTGCCGGCCCCGTTGGTCCCGAGGATCGCCACCGCCTGCCCTGCGCGCACTGTGAGGCTTACGCCGTTGAGGACTCGGGCCAGACCGTAGCCGGCATGTACCTCGCGCAACTCGAGCAGCGGCACTGCTGCGGCCACTTTGCTCGGCAGCTCGCCCGCCACCAGGCCGGCAACCCCACCGACCGCGGCCGGCGCAGCGCGCGGCGTGGCGCCCGCATGCGCAGTGCCCAGATACACCGCCGCGACCTGTTCGCTGGCCAGCACTTCGGCCGTCGGACCTTCGGCGAGCTTACGTCCGAAATTCACCACCATCAGCTGGGCGCAGCACTCGCGCACCACGCGCAGCACGTGCTCGATGATGATCAGGCCCTCGAGCTCGCTCGCCAGCTCCTGGATCAGCGTAATCAGCTCGCCCACTTCCGAATCCACGAGGCCCGCGCCCACCTCATCGAGCAGCAACAGCCGTGGTCGCAGTGCCAGCGCCCGGGCGACTTCGAGGCGCTTGCGTCGCAGTAATGGCAGCGCCCGCGCCGGCAGGTCACTGGCATCGGCAAGCCCGGTACGCTCAAGGATCGCATTGCTGGCAGCGATTGCCTGCCGGCGCGCGATCAGTGGCTGCAATGCGTATTGTCCGGCCAGCAGGTTCTCACGCACGCTCAAATCGAGGAACGGCCGCGGGATCTGGTAGGTGCGCCCGATGCCAAGGCGTGCGCGTTCGGCAGCGGGCCAGCCGGTAACATCAGCGCCGTTGAAGTGAATCCTTCCGGCCGTCGGTTGCAGCGCACCGCCAAGCAGTCCGATCAGAGTCGACTTGCCGGCGCCGTTCGGACCGATGATGCCGAGCACGGCGCCGCGCGGCAGGCTGAACTCAAGCTCATCGATCGCACGCACGCCCCCGTAGTGCTTGCTCAAGGCACTGACCGAGAGCAGCGGCGCGAGGAGTTCGTGCGCGTTTGCATTCATGTGCGCAAGGCCCCGCAAAGGCGCTGCCACAAGCGCGCGCCCAGGCCTGCCAGGCCCTGCGGCGCAAAGCGGATCACGAGGATCAGTATCAGGCCGGTGATCGCCAGGTGCACCGCCGGGTAACTGGCCAGCAGCTCGCCCAGCGCCACGACGAACAGTGCACCGATCACGGCCGCCAGGCGCTGGCCCTGGCCGCCGATGACGACGATTGCCAGCACGCTCACGGTCCATTGCAGGCCGAACATGCCGTACGGTTCCACGGCGCCCAGTTTCAGTCCCTGCAGTGCGCCAGCCAGCCCCATCAGCATGCTGGCGACGATGAAGGCCAGCAGCTTGATGCGAAACGGCCGCACACCCATCTGGGCCGCGGCATCTTCATCATCGCGGACCGCGCGCAGCAGGATCGAGTAGCGCGAGCCGGTCGCCAGCTGCATCAGCAGCGTCGCCGCGGCGAACAGCCCGAGCGCCAGCAGGAACAGGCCGCGCAGGCTGGGCGCATCAGGATTGAGGAACAGACCGATCGCGCCCCCGAAGGCCTGGTAGTTGACCATGAACAGACGCAGCGCTTCGGCGAGCGCCAGTGTGCCGACGGTGAAGTAGAGGCCGCGCAAGCGAAATACCGCGCGCGACACGAGCAGCGCCAGCAGGGCAGCGACGAGGCCGGCGCCTGCCCAGGCGAGCGCGAGCGGCAGGCCGCGGTTCATCGCACCCACCAGCACATAAGCGCCAACTCCGACAAATGAGGCCGTGCCGAGTGACACCAGACCGCCATAGCCGGCCAGCAGGTTCCAGGCTTCGGCCAGCGTCATCAGCACCAGCAGCCGGAAGGCGAGCTCGAGCACATAGTCGCCGGCCCAGCCGCTCAGCAGTGCGAGCGCGACAAACAGCAGTGGCAGGCCAACGGCCAGGGCAAGAGAGCGCGGCCCGCCAATATTCGGGTGAGCTGCGGTGCTTGTCATTGCTTGAGTCATGCTTCAGGCGCCGCGCGCGGCGATCAGGCCCTGCGGGCGCACCGCCAGCACCAGCAGGAACAGGGCGAGTCCGACGAGCTCGCGGTAGCCATCGCCAAAGACAACCCCACCCAGGCTCTGCAGCAAGCCCAGCGCGATGCCTGCCACGAGCGTCGCGAAGATGTTCCCAAGTCCGCCGAGCACGACGATTGCGAAGCCACTGAGCAGGTAAGAGGCGCCGCTCGAGGGACTGAACGAGAACGCGATCCCGATCAGAGTGCCACCCATAGCAGCGCACCCGGCCCCCAGCGCAAAGCTCAAGGCATGGATGCGTCGCACATCGACGCCGTTGGCGGCCGCCGCGCGCGGATCAGCTGCACTGGCACGCATCTCCCGCCCGAAGCGCGTGCGCGTGATCAGCAGATGCACGGCAATGATTAGCAGCACCGAGATCGCAAACCCGAGCACGTAAATCAGCGGCACTGAGAGCGGACCGAGCTGCAGCGGACGGGCGGCGTAGGAGCGATCGATCGAGCGCGTGTCGGCGCTGAAGAGCAGCAGCATCGCGTTCTGCAGGATGATCGAGACGCCGAACATCGTCATCATCGGCGCCTCGGGTCCCTGCAACTGCAGCGGCGCCAGCAGCAGGCGGTGCAGCGGATACACCAGCAGCGCCATCGCAAGGCCGATCAGTGGCAGTGCCAGCAGCGGATCAAGTCCGGTCAGACTGAGCAGATAGAAACCCAGATAGGCGCCACCCACGAGGATTTCCCCGTGCGCGAGGTTGACCAGGCGCATGACACCGAGCGCGATCGACAGTCCGAGCGCCGCGAGTGCCAGGATGCCGCCCAGCAGCACGCCGGCTAGCAGATTATTGGCGAGGCTCACTAAGTCCATGGACGTGCGCTGCGTTGGCGAGGGCTCGCCGCCGCTCTCAAGGCAACGGGAACTGCAGCGTGCCGTTGGCGCGGCTCTTCGGCCACACGACCAGCGCGCGGCCCTTCTGCCACTGCATCAGCACGATCGGCAACGCCGAGGCATGCTGGGCATCGAACTTGACCGGACCGGTAACGTAAATCTTGCTGGTGCGCGCCAGTGCCGCATTGATCGCTTCGGGATCCGTACTGCCGGCGGCGGCGATGGCATCGAGCAGCACCTGTGCCGCGGTCAGCGTATCAGCGATGTGCTGGCTGCTGCTCTGGTGCGTCTCGGACTCGAAGCGCCTGGCAAGATCCGCAGCGCCCGGATACGGGAAGCTCGGGTCCCAGTAGCCCCCGACCAGCACGCCATCGGCCAGGGTGCCGAGCGCCTGCGCAAACTGCTGTGGCTCGGCGCCTTTTTCCATCACCAGCAGTTTGGGCTGGTAGCCGGCGGCCGCGAGTTGTTTGCGTATGGCGATCGCAGCCGGTGTGATCGCATCGACCAGCACCAGATCGGCCCCATTGCTCTTGCCGGCACCGATCACCGAGGTGAACTGGCTGTTGTCCACGGGAAAGGCCGAGTTCTGTACGATCTGGATCTGGCTCTTGGCCGCCACCTCGGGCCAGATCTGGCCACCGACGACTTGCCCGTCCGGCCCGTTGTCATGCAGGATCACAGCACGGCGATTGGTCTGGATGCCTAAGTCCGCGATCATCCGGAACGGCGCCGATCCGAGATCGGATTCCTCGAAGAAGATGTCCCAGACATATTTCCACGGGCGTACCGACTTGAATGCCATCAGCGGATCGCATGGCGTGACCATCGGGATCTTGTGCCGCTCCGCGACCAGCGCGCCCGCGTTGACAAGCGCTGGCGTGCACGAACCGAGCATCGCGATAACTTTCTCACGCGAAATCAGCGTCTCGGTATTGCTCTGGGTGACGCTCGGATCGGTCTTGTCATCGAGCACGATCAGCCGGATCTTGTACGGCTTGCCGCCGATCATCAGGCCACCGGCTTTATTCAGATCATTGACTGCGGTGTTGTAGCCCCACTGTTCATAGCTGCCGAAGCTGGCGAGCGAACCGCTCAACGGGATTGAAGCCCCGATCAGGATCTCCGGTTGCGCCGCATGCGCCAGAGTGCTCGCAGCAAGCGAGGCGAGCGCAGCGCGGGCAACTGCTCGTCCCGCCTTGCCCCATCCGCCCTTGCGCAGCATCGGCATTCTCAGCATGGCTCGTCCTCGTTCGCTGGCGCGAGCCGCGGGCCCCACACGCAGGGTGCCGGCGACCCGCGATCGTTCAGGGCTTGTTCACCAGTGCCGCGGCAGTGGTACAGATCAGTTCATCCTGTGAGCCGGTGCCGCCCGAACAGCCGATGGCGCCAATGATCTTGCCATCCTCGATCAGCGGAATGCCACCGCGCGAGGCAATGACATCATCAAGGCTCAGCATGTACTTGTAGTCATTCTTCTGCACCGCGTCCTCGAACACACGGGTGGCGCGCCGATATTTGACCGCGGTGCGCGCCTTGTGCTCGGAGATGGGTATCGAGGCCAGCTGTGCGCCATCCATCCTAAGAAACGCCACGAGGTTAGCCCCCGAATCCACGACCGCGATGTTGAAAGCCCAGCCACGCTTGTTCGCCTCGGCCACTGCGGCCTGGATCAGCGACTGCGCCCGGGCAGCGCCGATCGGTGCGCCATAGCCATTGCTGAAGGGCATCTTGTCCGGAATGACATCGAGTGGCGAGGCTGCAGCCGGTGCCGCTGCCAGTGGCTGCTGGGCCCGCACCGCAAGCGTAGCCAGCAACGCCACACCCATGACCCCCACCAGAATTTGCCGTGTTCGCATCACCCCCTCCTCGGGCCCGCGCCCAGTCCTGTTGGTTTATTGTGCCGACACATCCAGAGTGCGGCTCGCTAGCTGATCCGCGTCGCCTGTTTGCCCTTGAGCGCAAGCATCGTGCGGGCCTCGGTGGGGCTGGCAATCTGGTAGCCCAGTTCCTCGAGGATGCGACGTATCTTGCTCACCTGGTCGGCATTGCTGGCCGCCAGCTGCCCGCGTCCAATATAGAGCGAGTCCTCAAGCCCGACCCGGACGTTACCGCCCAGCAGTGCCGCCTGCGTGATCAGCGGCATCTGGTGACGGCCGGCGGCGAGCACTGACCACACATAGTCCTCGCCAAAGAGCCGATCGGCGCTCTGGCGCATGAACATCACGTTATCCAGATCCGGGCCGATGCCACCGAGGATGCCGAAGATGCTCTGGATGAACAGCGGCGGCTTGGCCAGGCCCTTGTCGAGAAAATAAGCCAGGTTGTACAGATGGCCGATGTCATAGCACTCATGCTCGTAGCGCGTGCCAAAATCCCCCATCAGCTCGTAGACGCGCGCGACATCCTTGAACGTGTTGCGGAAGATGAAGTGCTCGCTGTCGAGGATGTACTGCTTCTCCCACGGAAACTTCCACTTCTCGATCTTGCCGACCATGCCGTGGAACGCAAAGTTCATCGAGCCCATGTTCAGCGAGCACATTTCGGGCCGGAATCGCAGCGCCGCGCGCAGTCGCTCCTCGACCGTCATCTCCGGGCTCCCCCCGGTCGTCAGATTGATCACTGCGTCGGTTTCATCATGGATGCGGGGCAGGAACTGGGCAAAGATGTCCGGGTTGCCGGTCGGCGCACCGGTTTCAGGGTCGCGCGCGTGCAGGTGCAGGATGGCAGCGCCGGCCTTGGCGGCATCGACCGCCTGCTGCGCAATATCCGCGGGCCGGTAGGGCAGCGCATCCGAGAGGGTCGGCGTGTGAATGGCGCCCGTGATGGCGCAGGTGATGATGACTTTACCCGGTTTCTTGGACATTTCCTTGCTACTCCCGCGCTGGCGCTAGATGCCGCGCTCACCCAGATCCTTCAGATAGGCGCTGACCTTGCTGCGCAGGGCCGCCTGCTGCTCCGGGGTCCACTTGCGAAAACCTTCGCCGCTCTTCATGCCGAGCCGTCCATCGCGCACCAGCTGCTCGAGATACGGCAGCGCTGCCGGCGTGCGATCCAGATCCGGCAGCACGGTGTTGTGGATTGCGAGCGTCAGATCGGTACCGACCAGATCCGCATTCTCGAGCGGCCCGAGCACCGCCAGGCGCCGCCCGAAGCTGGCCTTGATCACCGTGTCGACCGTCTCGGCATCACACACCCCGTTCTGCACCAGCGCGATCGCCTCGCGCCACAGCGCATGCTGCAGGCGGTTGCCGACAAAACCGGGCACGTCCTTGTTGACCGTCACTGGCGTCTTGCCGACGGCGCTCAGCAGTGCAGTCATGCGTTCGATGGCCGCGTCTGCCGTCCATTCGGTGCGGATCACTTCGACCAGCGGCACCAGGTAGGGCGGATTCCACCAGTGCGTGCCGAGCGCGCGCTCACGATGCTCGAGGCCCGACATGATCTGGGTGATCGGTATGACCGAGGTGTTGCTCGCGAGCAGCGCGGTTACCGGCGCGGCGCGTTCAATCTCGGCGAACAGCTGCTGCTTGATCTTGAGGTTCTCGGGTCCGGCTTCAAACACGATCTGCGCATCGGCAACCGCCCGTGCCAGCAGCGCTTCCGGGTGCACCCGTTCGGCCGCCTGCACGTCCTGCCCGAGCTCGGCCAGGTTCTGGCGCACGCGCTCACGCAGTACTGCGAGCGCTGCCGGGGCCGTGTCGTAGACCCGTACCGTATGTCCCCGCAGCGCAAAGACCTGTGCGATGCCATGGCCCATCAGGCCGGCACCAATGATCGCAATGTTGGCGGGTGCGCTCACGGCCAGACCCGCGCCGCTACCCGCTTAGGCTCGCCCGCGAGGCCGCCACCAGCGGTTCGTGAACTGTGAGCGCATAGGCTACTGAGCACTCGGTGCCACTCCAGGAATGAACGCAGAAGGAAGGCCTCGGCGAGCGCTGCGGGCGGGGCCGGCCATAGGCCCTTCGGCTCCCCCCTTTACTGCCCGAATCGACGCCGGTTCACATAGGGCATATTACACAATTCACACTCGCGTACCCCCGGCGTAGACCCGAATTCAGGCCCATGCCATAGTCCGGCCCGTGCGCCCAACCCCCGATAAAAACTACGGATAATTCCCTACATGCTCAGCCGCCGCGACGGGCGCAAGGTGCTGGATAACTGGCTGCCGGTACTGGTCCGTCGCTATGTGGCTGCCTATGCGCTGGCGTTGCTGGTTGCAGGCTGGGGCTTCGCGTTCTGGGAGTGTTACCAGGATCGCCAATCGACTCTCGCTGATGCCGGCGCGCAGCTGATGGCCCGCGCCACGGCTTTGCAGACCCAGGTCGCGGCGATCCTGGATGATGGGGTACGCGCCGCAAGTTTTGCGCTGCTGCCGCTGTCGAGCAGTCCGACCACAAAGTCCGCCGGCGGCAACCCGGGGGCCACCGGTGATGGGGTCGAATTTCTCGCCTCGCTGTACCTCGCCACGCCCGGACGCTTCGTCCAGACCGATCCGGAAACAGGTCCTGAGGTGGTGCCGATTCCGGCTTGGGCACACGGATTATCCCTGGACAGTCCCGCCAGCAGCTGGGTCGGTCCCTGGACCCAGCTGCGCCCCGGCGGTGATTCGCTGGTGCCAGTAGCCCGGCGCGTGATGGATCGGGGTGGGCAGAACACCTGGGTCGGTGCGCTCGTCAGCTTGAATCGCCTGGAGGCCACCGATCTGCAGATGACCCAGGGCGAGGTCTCGATGGCTCTCCTCTCCGGTGCAGGTGAGCTGCTGATGGTGACCCCGCCGCCCAAGACGCAGGCCCGGGCCAACCGCAACCTCGCTGACACAGCATTGTTTGCTCAGTTCCAAGCCATCGCTCCCGAAGGCGGCGTCATCGATGGCAAGAGCCCCTACTACGGCGATCGGCGTATCTATGCCGTGCGCCAGGTCGCAGGCTACGGGCTGCTATGCGTGGCCCTCGAGTCGCGCGCCGTGGTGCTGGCGCCCTGGGTCAGCCGCACGGTGCGTGCCAGTGCGCTCTGGCTCGCATTCACGGCAGCCTTCCTGTGGCTGCTGTGGCTACTGCGCCGGATGGCTGGAGCGGTCGATGAGCGCTATCACCTGTATCGAAAGCTCTTTGATGATCCGAGCATCGCGGTGCTGCTCTCAAAAAACGGCCGCTACATCGAGAGCAACGCCACCGCCAGGAAAATGTTCCGCTGGCCGGACTACGCTTCCTTCACCGGGATGGAGCCCTATCAGCTCTCACCGCCACGACAGCCCGATGGCAGTGATTCCATCGCAGCCTCGCGCGCCCACATTGAACGCTCGAACAAGGAGGGCTCGACGCAGTTTGAGTGGACCCACAAGCGGCTCGACTCCGACGAGCCGTTCCCCGCCTTGGTGAGCCTATCGAGTGTCAAGATTGATGGGCAGCTGTACAAACTGGCGGTGCTGCAGGATCTGACCGAGCTCAAGCGCAATGAGGAGCGGCTGCAACTGGCGGTTGTGGCGTCGCGCGTGGGCGTGTGGGAATTCGACCTGCGTACCGATCGCGCCTATCTCTCGCCACTGTTCTGGGAACTGATGGGCTACACGGCGGCCGAGATACCGACGACGCGCGCCGAGTACGTCGAGTTTATCTACGCCGAGGATCGCGCACGGCTCGATGAGGCCTTCCAGCTGCATGTCCAGCACCGCGTGCCTTACGATGTGGAATACCGCCTGCGCACGCGCGCCGGGGCGCTGCGCTGGTGCCGCTCGCGCGCCGAGGCCATCTGGGATGCCAGCGGTCATCCGGTGCGCATGCGCGGCTCGGTCATCGATGTCGATAACGAGAAGCGCGCCGAGCAGTTCGAGCGCGAATCCAAGGAGCGCGAGCTGCGGGTACGCAAGGAGTTCACGCGCGATCTGCTGGCGGCGCAGGAACAGGAGCGCACGCGCATTGCGCACGAACTGCACGACAGCTTGGGGCAGAGCCTGTCGCTGATCACCAATCACGCCCAGCTCGGGCTCGCCTCCGGCACGGTGCCGGAGGAGATCCGCCGCCATCTGCAGACGATCATCAGCCGCACCGCCGAGGCGATCCAGGAAGTGCGCGCGCTCTCGCGCAACCTCCGACCCACCAGCATCGGCGTCTTCGGCCTGGCCGAGTCTATTGACCGGCTGATCGAACAGGTCGCCCAGTCCAGCTCGATCCAGTTCGACAAGCATCTGGACTCGATCGACGATGCGCTGAATAACGAGCAGGCCTCGCACCTGTATCGCATCGCCCAGGAAGTGCTGACCAACATTCTCAAGCACTCCCAGGCGCGCAACGTGGGTGTGCGGCTCGAGCACGACCTGCACTGCGTGCGCCTCGCAGTCAGCGATGACGGCCGGGGATTTGCGCTCGAGCAGAGTGCCGAGCGGCGCGGCACCGTGGGCATCTCGAGCATCTACGAGCGCGCGCTGATCGCCGGTGGCACCGCGGCAGTCGAAGCAATACCGGGCAAGGGCACCTCGATCATCGTCGAGGTACCAATCCTTGAGATGACCGGCACCGAATCCGGGGTCTGATTCCGGCTGCGGCGAAACTGGTACAGGATCACAGCCCGGAAAACACCCGGCTGCGATCTGCTGATGCGGCTTGCGCAGACGCGAACCGGGCCGGTTCCGGCCGGGCCCGAACGTGACCGGTATCACAACACTGCGGAGCGCCGGGTCCCATCATAGGCATGTTGCCTACGTTGCCCGACGCCCAGACATGACCCAACCGCCTCGCGCCCTTGATATAGGGGCCAAGAGCCGCCTGGAGCAGCTCCGACCGCTGCTCATATTGAGCGGCGTGGGCCTGCTTGCGCTGGCGCTCGCGGTCACGATTGCCGGGGCGCTGCTGATGCGCAGTTTCCAGGGCATCGAGATCGCCAATACACTGCAGAAGGCGACGCAGCTCTACCAGGCTTTCGAGGCCGATGCCCATCAGCTGGGCATCGATGACCGCGACTACGCCGAGTGGGACGATGCCGTCCGCTACGTGGCGACCCTGGATCCGAAATTCATCAGCGGCAACGTCACGCGCGAAACGCTCGGCACGTTGAACGTCGATGTGGTTTGGATCGTCGGTGCCAATGGACACGAGATCTACTCCGGTCTGCTGGATCGGCGCGCCAATGTCCTGACCTCGCCGGCACCGCCGGCACTGATCGGCCAGTTTCGCGACTTCATCGCCGGTGCCGACACGGTGGATGAGGCACAACCGACCGAACACATCGTGCAAACCTCGCTCGGCCTGACGGTGGTGGCGGCGCGACGGATCTCGCAGACCGATCGCAGCCACATGATCGATGCGGTGATGCTGTTCGCGCGCTTTGTCGGCCCCGATGACCTGGCGCGAATCAGCCAGACCAGCCAGCTTAAATTTGCCCTGATCGGCGTCGGCGACAACGATCCGCGCTACCGGGCGCTGCCGCCATCGGTCCTGCGCTGGGTCAACAGTGGCCTGAGCAGTAATGCCTATGCGATCGCGCAGAGCGATGCCCGTATCTCAGGCTACGCGCTGATCCGCGATCTGGAGGGCAACCCGGTCGCGGTACTGGCCACTGATCAGCCGCGGGATATCTATGCGCTGGGGTATCGCACGACCTGGTGGCTGCTGGGCAGCATCGCGGTGCTGAGCCTGGCGTTTGCCGCCACCATGCTGATACTGATCCTGCGCCTGCGCTACAGCTTCAAGGCGCACGAGAATGCCCAGCGACGTCTCGAGCGTATCTCGGGCCAGATGCAGGAACTGATCCTGCTGGTCGATGCCGACACGCTGCAGATCGTCGATGCCAATGACGCCCTGGTGCGCATGATCAAGCTGAGCCCCGGCGAGCTGCACCGGCGCAGCCTGAACGATATTTTCCCCGACCTGGACATCAGGCAGCTGGCCGAGCAGGCCGAGGCCGGCGGCGCCGGACAGCTGCTGGCCTCGCGTCTGGCGCGCGGCGCCGAGGCACCGGTTCCAGTGGAAGTCGGTGTCACCAGCCTCGATGAGGACGGTCGCAGCCTCCTGTGCCTGGTCGGTACTGACGTGACGCACCGACAGGTGGCCGCCGAACAGTACCGGGAGAATGAGCGCAAGCTGTTCCACATCGCGCAACACGACTCGCTTACCGGGCTTCCCAACCGCCTGTATCTGCACGCGCGTCTGCCGCGTGTACTGCGCAAGGCCCAGGCCAGCAACGGGCTGGTGGCCGTGATCTATCTGGATGTCGATAACTTCAAGACCATTAACGACTCGCGTGGCCACAGCGCCGGCGACCGCCTGCTGCGTGTCGTCGCCAAGCGCCTCACAGCGTGCGTCTCGGTGCATGATGTCGTCGCCCGGCTGGGCGGCGATGAATTCGTAATCGTCGCCACCTTGCTGGCGGACGTGCAAGCCATCGACGACCTCGCCGGCCGTATCCAGGCCGCAATGCAGGCGCCGATCGCGATTGATGGCGAGTCGGTGAATGTCTCGGTCAGCATGGGCGTGGCGCTGTACCCGGACCATGGCATCGACATGGAAACCATACTCAAGCACGCTGACATCGCCCTCTACCAGGCGAAGGAAGCGGGCAAGCGCTGCCACCAGATCTTCTCGGCCGAGATGAACCTGCGCGTCAGCGAGGCCGTAGCGCTGGAACAGGCGCTGCGCGATGCCGTGGGCACCTCCCAGATCTACATCGAGTACCAGCCGGTTATCGATCTGCAGTCCGGCCTGGTCGCATCGCTCGAAGCCCTGGTGCGCTGGCGTCATCCGGAGCTTGGCATCATCCCGCCGAGCCAGTTCATTCCGGTGGCCGAGCAGACCGGGCTGATCCTCGAGCTGGGCCAGCAGACCCTGGGCATGGTGCTTGCGGACCTGCGCGCCTGGCTCGATGCGGACGTACCCGTCGTACCGGTGGCCGTCAACGTCTCGCCCCATCAGCTCGAGCGCAGCGATTTCGTGACCGCATTTTCCAACCTGGCCACGAAGGCTGGCGTCGAGCCGCGCTGGGTGTGCTTTGAAATCACCGAGTCGGTGATGCTGCGCGAGCCCGAACGCGTGATCCGGACTCTCGAGCGGCTGCGCTCCAATGGCTCGCGGGTACTGATCGATGATTTCGGTACCGGCTACTCGGGCCTGAGTTACCTGCACCGGCTGCCGATCGATACGCTGAAGATCGATCGTGCCTTTATCCGCGACCTCGCGACCGATCCGACGCGCCTGCCGATCGTGCATGCGGTCATTGAGATGTGTCGCACCCTCGGGTTGAGCGTCGTGGCCGAAGGCGTTGAAACACTCGAGCAGCTGCAGATCCTGACCGAGCAGGGTTGCACCTATGCGCAGGGCTTCTTCCTGAGTCGGCCGGTCGCCCCGCGCCATTGCCGCTCGGTGCTCGAACAGCTGCGCGGCTCGCGTCCGCTCACTGAAACCATCATGACCCGCGCCCTCGCCTCCGGCTGATTTCCGCTCGCTGCGCCGTTACCTGACGGTAACCTCTTAACTGCCCATTCGACCGCGCGCGTGCCGCTGCGCTAGCATCAGGCGGTCCCACGTTGGCCCAGTCACAATCCACAATCGCACCAGCAGCACGCGTCCGGGGGAATGGCCGCGGCCGCGATCAGGAGTGCACGCTTGAGTGAATCCGCACTGATCGATCCTGTGAACCTTGCGCGGCAGTGGCGCTCTCAAAGATTCATCAACGATCCGCTCTGCGGCGATGTGGCGCCAGAGCAGGTGCAGGAGCGTTCGCCGCTGTGGCCTGAAGCGGCGCGCTGGAGCGCGATCCGCCTGATCGCCGCGACCGAGCAGGGAGCGCGCCGGCTCGAGGAATACATGTTCCATCCGGCCGGCGCCGACAGCGGCGTACCGATCCACCCGGGTTCAGATCTGCCGGTGGCCATGATGTTTGCACAGCGTGCCGATGGGACACGCTGTGCGCGCCTGTACTCGGCCCACCAGCTGGTGGCTACGCGCGGACCCATACTGCCAGTGGATCCGCAGCTGGTGCCCGATCGCGGTGGCGATGACATCCTGGTGCGCTACTTTCCGACGCTTCATTCGGCCAATCTCGAAGCCTCGGTGGCGCTGTTCGAAACCGATGGCTACCTGCAGCACTCCAACGGCGAGACCTACCGCGGCCACGAGCGGCTGCGGATTGATTTCACCAAGTTCTTCCAGACCGGCGGTATTCATCTCAAGTACTGCAACCGTACTGATTCGGGGCCGCGCACTGCACTCGAGGTCTACATGCCGAGCGGTCGGCCGGCGGTGGCGGTCTACGAGCGCGGCCGCACCGGCCTGATCGGCGCCGCGCGTTTGTATCTGTGAGCGGCGCCAGATCTGAGGCGCAGCGATGAATAGCACGGCTAAGCCGCCCGGCACGCACACGCATGCTGATGGCACGACACACAGCCACGCCGAGGGTGCCGCGCATGCGCAGGGTGCGGCACCGCTCTATCGCGGCTATCCGGCCACGGCCCTGAAGAGCGGCCGCGTCTACCACGGTATCGGCGTTGACATTCCGGCGCCCGGTCGTCCGATGATGGCGCGGCTTAAAGCCGCGTTTGCCGAACCGTTCCAGGGCATCAGCGCCGATGGCAGTGTGGTGCCGGGGCTGTTCCCGCTCCAGCGCAGCGGCGTCACGACATCGCCCGCGGTGCAGGCCGCGCGCGCCTATCTGGACCGATTACGGCGCAGTGACTTTCGCCGGCTGGCGCAGGAACCGCTGGACAGCCCGGATCGGCATCGCTGGACCAATGCCTTTCCCGACTGGATGCCTGCGGGCCTGTGGCTGGCTGATCTCGAGGCCGATGAGCGCGCCGCGGCGCTGGCAATCATCGAGGCCTCGCTGAGTGCCTCGGGTTTCGCGCAGGCGCGCGATGCGATGCGGATCAACGAGGCGCTGGGCGAGTTCATCAATCATTCGCGCGATTCGATCTGCGAGTACGGCTACTTCTTCACGATCTTTGGCGAGCCCTCAGGCACGGCGCCGTGGGGCTGGCGGCTGATGGGCTACCATCTGGTCATCTACTGCACTTTCATCGGCGATCAGATGGTGCTGACACCCGCGTTTGTCGGCGCCGAGATGTCGGTGATCGACAGCGGTCCATACGCCGGTGTGCAGATCCTCCAGCAGGAGCAGCGCGGTGGCCTGGAGCTGGCCAGCTCGCTGAGCGCATCGCAGCGCGCGCGGGCGATCCTGCATCCGTCGATGAAAAAAGCCGACCTGCCGCCGGCACTCGCCGGGCTTGATGGACGTCACCTGACCGCCGCCGGCCAGGATAATCGGGTCATGCCCTGCGAGGGCATCGCCGCCGACGCGCTAAGCAGTGGTCAGCGCGGACTGCTGCGCCAGCTCATCGAGCTGTATGTCGCTCGGGCGCCCGAGCCTTACCGCGCGCAGCGCATGGCTGAGATTGATCGGCACCTGGCGGTTACGCACTTCGCCTGGATCGGGGATCCGGAGCGCGTGCCGTTCTATTACCGCGTACACAGCCCGGTGATCATCATTGAGTTCGATCACCACTCGGGCATTTTCCTCGCCAATGCGGAGCCCGAGTCCTTCCACATCCACACGATCGTGCGTACACCCAACGGCAACGACTACGGCCACGACCTGCTGCGCCAGCACTACGCGGCATTTCCTCACGGATAAATCGCCCGCCAGCGCCCGCGACAGGGCTTGCGCTACAATGCGCGGATAATTATCGCCGGGGCAGGAAGAGCACATGGGTCGTATTTTTGAAGTCCGCAAGCATGCGATGTTCGCCCGCTGGAACCGCATGGCCAAGCAGTTCGCGCGCATCGCCAAAGACATCGCGATGACGGTCAAGAGCGGCGGAGCGGATCCGGCCTCGAATCCTACGCTGCGACGGGTGATCCAGAATGCCCGCGCCGTCAACATGCCCAAGGACAAGGTCGATGCGGCGATCAAGCGCGCCTCGGGTCGCGATGCCACCAACTACCATGAAGTGCTGTATGAGGGTTATGCCCCGCATGGCGTGGCGCTGCTGGTCGAGACCGCGACCGACAATCCGACCCGCACCGTCGCCCATGTGCGCAATATCATGACCAAATTTGGCGGAAATCTTGGCCACTCCGGTTCGGTGTCGTTCCAGTTTCGCAAGATGGGCGTCTTTCGCCTCGATCCGAGCGGCATCAATCAGGATGAGCTCGAGCTCGACATGATCGATCACGGCTTGGAGGAGATGGGCGAGAGCGTTGGTGAGAAGGGCGAAGCCCAGCTGGTCCTGCGCTGTAAGTTCGAGGACTTCGGACATCTGCAGGAAGCGCTGGAAAAGCGCCACATTTCGCCGCTTTCGGCGGAACACGAGTACATCTGCAGCGCTCCGACCGAGCTGCCCGAAGCTCAGGCGGCCGAAGCCATGACCCTGATCGACAAACTCGAGCAGGAAGAGGACGTGCAGCGCGTGTTCCACACGCTGGCCTGATCCGCCCTCGCCTCTTTCTCAGCCTCTGTTAAGCGGCACGCGCCTCTGAATCCAGACAGGCGCTGAGAAAGGCTGCAATGCGCCGTCGTCCCTCGAGTGCCATCGCAGTGTGCAACAGCAGAAACTGGTGCGTGGCCTCCGGATACACGTGCAGCTCGGCTCGGTTGCCCGCGGCCTGCCAGCGCCGTGCCATGAACAGCGAGTCATCAAGCACCGCATCCTGCGTCCCCACCGAGAAGATCGCCGGCGGCAGCGCGGCAAGACTGGCGTACAGCGGCGAGATCGCCGGATCGCGCAGCGCATCGGCATCACGCCCTGGAAAAGCTGCCGACACCGTCGCCTGCAGGCGCTCGGGTGACAGGAACAGCGCTGCCGTGGAGTGGCGCTGGCTGGGCGTTCCGGAAAAATCATAGTTGCCGAGCGCGAGATTCGCGCCGCTGAAGCGCCGCGCCGCATCGTGCTGATCGCGCAGCCGCAGCAGCGTTAGCACCGCGAGGCTCGCTCCGATCGATTCGCCGCCGATCAGCAGCCGATCAGTTCCCAGTTGACCCTTTGCCGTTGCCAGCAACCACAGCGCGGCGCGCTCGCAGTCCTCGAGCGCGGCCGGATGAGGATGCTCGGGTGCCAGACGATAATCGACGCTGACGCTCACCAGGCCCGTGGCACGAGCCAGCTCGCTGTTGCCACCATCGGCCATCGCTGGCGTACCGAACGTGAAGCCGCCGGCGTGGATATGCAGCAGCGCGCCGCGGATGCCGCCCGGCGGCCGGATGATGCGCACCTTCAGCGCCGGCTGGCCTGGCAGCGTCAACTCCTCGGCGGGCAACACAAACAGTGGCGTGGGCGGCGGGCCGCCGGCGAGCGCCGCCTGCGCCTGGCGTTGCTCGGCAATCAGCGGCTCGAGCGCCGGATCGTAGATCAAGGTCGCATGCTCTCACGCTGCAGCAGCGCATTGACTTCGCCCCACAGCGCAAACGAAGCCGCCGCCTGCGCGCGCGTCAGCGTGTTGGGCGCGTAGCCCAGAAAATGGCCGGCGCCGCAGGCGATGCACTGCGCGGCGATCTGTGAGGCGACATCCTGCGGGTTGCCGGCGATGCATTCCTCCGGCCCGACGACCGGTCCGCCGCGTCGCGGCTGCGGAGCATCAGGCACGCTGCCGGCGACGGCAGCAGTGCCCGCCTGTGCCGCTGGCGCACGCAGATAGCGCCACATGCCAGCGAGCGCCGCTTCACCCAGGCGATGGGCCTCGACGGTGTCCTCATGCAGGACCACCATGCGGCGCAGTGCCAGATGGCCACTCTCGACCGCAAAGCCGGCGGCCAGTGCCGCCTTGCGATACTCGATGAACAGCTCGGCAACCTGTGCTGTCGGCAGAAATCCGGTGCAGAAGCGATAGCCGCGCGCGGCGGCGCTGTGCGCGGCCGGCGCGCCGATCCCGGTCATCCAGCGCGGCGGTGCCGGCTGCTGCAGCGGCCGCGGCACAATCGCCAGTTCATTGAGCTGCCAGAACCGGCCCTGATGCGTCACACGCGGCTGCGTCAAGGCCGCATCGATGATTTCAAGCGCCTCATCGAAGCGCGGCCGCACCTCATCCGCGCTGATGCCCACGGCCAGGTGCTCGCGCGGTCCCGAGCCACTCGCGAGGCCAATCTCGAGACGGCCGCCGGAGAGCTGATCGAGCATCGCGAACTCCTCGGCCAGCCGCCACGGCTCATACAGCGGCACCACATTGCCCATCGCGCCGAGGCGCAGCCGCTGCGTGCGCGCGGCGACCGCTGCGATCAACAAATTAGGTGAGGGACTGAAGCGCCCCGGCACGAAATGATGCTCGCTGAAGAAAATGCCTTCAAAACCCATGCCTTCAGCGCGAATCCAGCGCTCCAAGTACCAGGCGTAGTCCTCGGCGCAGCCCTTCGGATCAAAGGCCTCGGCCTCCAGCTGCTGGAAGCTGTGGAAGAATTCGAAGATCCAGCTCTTGATGGCGCTTTGGCTCATTGGCTCTTAGGGCAAGGCGCACCCCGCGCCCTCACGTAGCAGCAGTCTACCGGTTCGCTCAGCGATCGATGCGCGTGCTCAGGATGATCGAGGAGAGCGTGCGATCCACGCCCTCGAGGCTGCGGATCCGATCCAGCAGCGCATCCATCGAACGCACCGAGTCGGTCGCCACGACCGCGATCAGATCGTGCACGCCGCTGATCGCATAGAGCTTGTGGACTTCGGGCAGGCGTCGCAGCTCCGCTTCGACCCGCACTGCGAGCTTCGGCAGCGTCGTGATCATCACCTGGGCCTGGATCCGGGCGCGACCATAGTCCTCCCCCAGCCGGACCGTGAAGCCGGCAATGATACCGCGCTGCACCAATCGCTCGATTCGGCTTTGGACCGTGGTCCGGGACAGGCCAAGCCGGCGGCCCAGCTGGGAGGTGGATACCCGGGCGTCCTCCTGAAGCAGCGAGAGGATCTTCTGGTCGGTCAGGTCGGGATCCATAATGACGATATTAATCGTCATTTCGACAGTAATCTATCGTCTTTTCGTCAGTTTATGGGATGCATTTCGCCGGAAGGCCCCGGATGATGGGCCAATCTATTAGGAGTCTGCTCACATGCGCAAAGTAGCTGTAGTCGGCGCCGGCAAGATCGGCGCGATGATCGCCGACCTGCTCGGCCACTGCGGGGATTACGAGGTCACGATGATCGACAAGTCGGCTGAGCAGCTCAGCCGGCTCGACACGCGTGCGCCCGTGAAGCGTCTGCAGCTCGACATCGAGGATCACGAGGCGATGATCGGCGCCTTGCGCGGCCAGTTCGCGGTGCTGAGCGCCGCCCCGTATCACGCTACCGGCAAGATCGCCGAGGCGGCCTCGGTCGCCGGGGTCCACTACCTCGATCTGACCGAGGATGTGGCCACGACGCGACGCGCCAAGGAACTGGCGAAGAGCGCCACCACCGCCTTCATTCCGCAGTGCGGTCTGGCCCCCGGATTCATCACGATTGTCGGCTACGATCTGGCGCGCCATTTCGAGCAGCTGCAGGAAGTGCGCCTGCGCGTCGGCGCGCTGCCCCAGTTTCCCTCCAACGCGCTCAACTACAACCTCACGTGGAGCACCGATGGGGTGATCAACGAGTACTGCGAGCCGTGCGAAGTGATCGCCGATGGCGAGCTGCGCAACGCGCCGCCGCTGGAGGAGCGCGAGGAATTCTCCCTCGATGGTGTGACCTATGAAGCCTTCAACACCTCAGGTGGCATCGGCACCCTGTGCGACACGCTCGCCGGCCGCGTGCGCAATCTCAACTACCGCACGATCCGCTACCCGGGCCACGCCGCGATCATGAAGGCGCTGCTGCATGACCTGCGACTCAAGGAGCGCCGTCATGTCCTCAAGGACATCTTCGAGCACGCGCTGCCGACGACGCTGCAGGATGTCGTGATCGTATTCGTCACCGTGACCGGTGCGCAGCAGGGGCGGCTGACGCAGGAAACCTACGCCAACAAGGTGTACGGCCAGACCGTCAATGGCACGCCGCGCAGCGCGATCCAGATCACGACCGCCGCGGGGATCTGCGCGATCCTCGACCTGCTCGCGCAGGGCAAGCTGCCGCAGCGCGGCTTCGTGCGCCAGGAAGATGTGCTGCTCAAGGACTTCCTCGCCAACCGCTTCGGCAAGGTCTACGCGACCCGCGTACCCGAGAAGCTTGAGATCCACGCATGAGCTACGCCACTCTGCTGCAGGCAGCTGGGCTCAAGAGCGAACAGCTGCGTCAGGGCTCACTGATCGCCCGCACGCCGATTGACGGCTCGGAGCTCGGCCGCCTCAGCATCGATACGCACGCGCAGATCGAAGCCAAGATTCAGGCCGCGACGGCGGCGTTTCGCCAGTGGCGCGCGGTGCCAGCACCGGTGCGCGGCGAACTGGTACGCGTCTTTGCCGAGCGCGTGCGGCTGCACAAGGAGGCCCTCGGGGCGCTGATCAGTCTCGAGGCGGGCAAGATCCGCTCCGAGGGACTCGGTGAAGTGCAGGAAGTCATCGACATCTGTGATTTCGCGGTCGGGCTCTCGCGCCAGCTCTATGGTCTGACGATTGCTTCGGAGCGGCCGCGGCACCACATGCTCGAGCGGTGGCATCCGCTGGGACCGGTGGCGATCATCAGCGCCTTTAACTTCCCGATGGCGGTCTGGGCCTGGAACGCGACGCTCGCCCTGATCTGCGGCGATGCGATCCTGTGGAAGCCCTCCGACAAAACGCCGTTGTGCGCGCTGGCACTGCATCAGTTGCTCGAGCAGACCCTGGCCTCGCACGCCGAGGCCCCCAAGGGTCTCTCGCAGCTGATCCAGGGTGGCCGCGAGGCTGGCGAACAGCTGGCCGCACACCCGGCGATCCCGCTGGTCAGCGCCACCGGCAGCACGGCGATGGGCCGCGCCGTGGGCCTGGCCACTGCGGCCCGCTTTGGCCGCTCGCTGCTGGAACTGGGCGGCAACAATGCCGCGATCGTCTCGCCGGCCGCGGACCTCGCCTTAAGCGCCCGCGCCATCGTGTTTGCGGCGGCCGGCACGGCCGGCCAGCGTTGCACGAGCCTGCGCCGTCTGATCGTGCACCACAGCGTCTATGACAAGCTGCTGCCGACGCTGCGCAGCGCCTACGCGAGCCTGCCGGTGGGCAACCCGCTCGATGAGGGCACGCTCGTGGGTCCGCTGGTCGATGAGGCCGCCTTCACACGCATGCAGGCCGCGCTCGCCATTGCGGGCAAGGCCGGCGCGCGCATCACTGGCGGCGACGCGGTGAGCGCCCCCGGCCTCGCCGGCGGACATTACGTGCGTCCGGCGCTGGTGGAGCTGGCCGCGCCGATCGACATCGCGCGCCAGGAGACCTTCGCGCCGATCCTGTATGTGTTCCCGTACGATAATTTCGAGCAGGCGATCGCCGTGCAGAACGAGGTCAGCCATGGGCTCTCCTCGGCGCTGTTCACCAATCATCTGCTCGAGGCCGAAATGTTCCTCTCTGCCGAAGGCAGTGACTGCGGCATCGCGAACATCAACGCCGGCCCGAGTGGCGCGGAGATCGGCGGCGCCTTTGGCGGCGAGAAGGAAACCGGTGGTGGTCGCGAATCGGGCAGTGATGCCTGGAAGGCCTACATGCGCCGCCAGACGCAGACGGTAAACTACTCGCCGACTCTGCAACTGGCGCAGGGCGTAAAGTTTGACATCGGCTAATTCGAAGGACCGCTCGTGAGCAACCCGCTGGATCTGTACAACGTCCGTGATTCCTTAAGCACCGAAGAACAGGGCGTGCAGGAGAGCGTCGCGCGCTTCGTCGATGCGCGCGTGCTGCCGATCATTCGCGAGTGCTTCGAGCAGCACCGCTTTCCGCGCGAGCTGGTGCCGGAGATGGCCGAGCTGGGGCTCCTTGGCAGCAGCCTGGAAGGCTACGGCTGCGCCGGATTGAATGCGGTCGCCTCGGGGCTGATCTGCCAGGAGCTGGAGCGCGGGGATTCGGCGCTACGATCCTTCGTCTCGGTGCAATCCTCGCTGTGCATGTATCCGATCTACACGTTCGGGACCGAGGCGCAGAAAGCGCAGTTCCTGCCCGAGATGGCGGCCGGCAAGCGCATCGGCTGCTTTGGACTGACCGAGGCCCACGGCGGCTCGGATCCGGCCAACATGAAGACCCACGCCAAGCGGCGCGGCAGCGACTGGGTCATCAATGGCTCGAAGATGTGGATCACCAACGGCGCAATTGCGGATCTGTGCATCTGCTGGGCGATGACCGATGAGGGCATCCGCGGCTTCATCATCGAGCGCGATACGCCAGGATTCTCGGCTCCGGAAATCGAGAACAAGTTCTCATTGCGCGCCTCGGTCACCGCCGGCCTGTTCTTCGATGAGGTCGTCGTCCCGGATGCAAACCGCCTGCCCGGTGCCAGCGGCCTGAAGGGCCCGCTCTCCTGCCTGACGCAGGCGCGCTACGGCATCGCCTGGGGCGCCATCGGGGCGGCACAGGCCTGCCTGGCGCAGCTGCTGGACTACACCGCTTCGCGCGAACTGTTCGGCCGCCCGCTGGCGCAGAACCAGGCGATCCAGATCCGCCTGGCCGAAATGGTCCGCGGCATCACGACCACGCAGCTGCTGGTGTTGCAGCTCGGGCGGCTCAAGGATCAGGGGCTGATGAGTGCGGCACAGGTTTCGCTCGCCAAGTGGCACAGCTGCCGCACGGCGCTCGATATCGCGCGCGATTGCCGCGACATGCTGGGCGGCGCCGGCATCAGCGCCGAGTACGTGCCGATCCGGCACATGCTGAATCTGGAAAGTGTCATCACCTACGAGGGCACCGAGACCATCCATCAGCTGGCGGTCGGGCGCGAAGTCACGGGGTTGAGCGCGTTCTAGCCCTGGGCCGCTCGCGCCTCAAGGTGGCAGCGGAATGAATTCCTCGTCGCCCGGTACCTTGCCAAAACGCTGCTCGCGCCAACGCGCCTTGGCGGCCTCGATACGCTCGTGGCTCGAGGCCACAAAGTTCCACCAGATCGTGCGCGGCCCATCGAGCGGCTCGCCACCGATGATCAAATAATGCGCGCCGGCCGGCGCGCTGATCTTGATGGCGCCACCCCGCGCTGTGATGCCCAGTTCGCCGGCCGCCAGTGGCGCGCCATCCACAACGACAGCCTTGTCGAGTGCGAAGATCGCACGCTCGAGCGTGCTGGCCGGCAGCGTGAGCTGCGATTGCACACCGGCCTGAACATCAAGATACAGCGTCTCTGAAAAGCTCTGCACCGGCGACTGGGCGCCGAAGGCCTCGCCGACCAGCACCCGTACCTGGGTTCCACCGACCACCAGCGTCGGCAGATCGCGCGCCGCGGTGTGCACGAACGTCGGCGCACTGTCCTCATGAGCAAGCGGCAGTGCGACCCACAGCTGCAGCCCATGCAGCGCGTGCGCCTGACTTCGTAGGTCGGCTGGCGCACGTTCGGAGTGCACAATGCCGCTGCCGGCATTCATCCAGTTGATCGCGCCCGGCTCGATCCGCTGCACGGAGCCCAGGCTGTCACGATGCTCAATGCTGCCCTCGAAGAGGTAGGTAACGGTCGCGAGTCCGACATGCGGATGCGGCCGGACATCGAAATTATCTTCCGGCCTGCGCACGACCGGGCCGAAATGGTCGAAGAATACGAATGGACCGACCGACTGCTGCTTCGGATCCGGCAGGTAGCGGTGCACGCCAAAGCCGCCGCCCAGGTCGCGGCTGCGACCCGCGAAATGCAAACCGAGAGTCATTACGTCCTCCTCCACATCGCGGCCTGGTCCTGCTCCGAACCGGCATCCTGGGCGAACCCCTTCAGCTCGAGCGTCACGCCACACCCGAGCGTCGCACAGATGAAGGCCAGCAACAGGGCGCCGATGGCGAAGGCGAGCCGCAGCTCACTCGCCCGCAGCAGCTTGGCGCGCGCTGAGCCGGCCGGCTGCGCGAGGCGCGCCAGTCGCCAAGCGCTGAAGGTTGCGGCCGCGGTCAGCAGCGCGCTCAAGGCACCGAGCCCCAGCAGCAGCATCGCCAGCTCGGTCACCGGTGCGTCGACCAGCGCCATGAAAAGGAGTGCCGCAGCCGTGATCAGGAACGCACTGGCGATCAGGAACAGGTAGACCCGCTGATCTTGCGCAAAACCGCCCGGGTCGGCCGGCGCAGCAGCCACCACGGGAGTCGGGATCGGATCCGGATTCACTTCGGTCATGCGGCTGCAATCTCCAACCTTTCAAATGGGTACTTCAGGACGTGACGGTGCTGTATGCCCGAGCGCCGCGCCGATGTCGAGCCCTGGGCTCGCAAAGGCTATTGCTATGAACCCATGCGAGCGCTACCGTGGCTCGAGCGGCGGCGCTGTTTTTTGCGCGCACTGCGATCCCTACCCGCAACTCGAGGCTTCCGACCGAATGCACCTGCTGCGCCGATTCCTGCTCTGCGGGACTCTCGGGATCCTGTCGCTCGGGGCCGCGGCGCATGACCTGTGGATCGTCGCCACGAGCGAAGGTCAGCAGCTGCGGGCCGAGATGAATTTCGGCGATCCGGGCAAGCGCGACCCGCTGATCGTGCAGCGGCTGCTGGATCTGAACCTGGTCACTGCCACCGGCACCGTGCTGATGCGCGATGGGAACCTCGAACCCCGCCAGGTCGGCGAGCGCCCGGTGCTGCTGTCCGAACCGTTCATGCCGCCAGCTACACCGGCGGTGCTCACCGCGCGTTATGACAATGGCTACTGGGTCAAGACGCCCGGGGGCATGCGCAACACCAGCAAGCGCCTCTACCCGGGCGCCACCGAGAGCCTGTGGAGCACCAAGATGGCCAAGACGCTGATCGGCCCGGGGGCCAATCACATTGTCGTCGGGCACGATCTCGAGCTGATGGCGCTGGATGACCCGTTCACGCTCAAGAGCGGCCAGCCGCTGCGCGTCAGTGTGCTGCTCCACGGCATGCCATTGACCAATGCCGAAGTGCGGGTCGAGGATGGGACGACGCTGGTGGCGGACAAGGACGTTCCGGTCTACCGCTCAGGCGCCGACGGGATCGCAAGTGTCCCGATCGAGCGCCGCGGAACCTATGTACTGGCAGTCGAATACCGCACCGAAGGGCGCGATCCTGAACTCGCCGCCAGCGACCAGTACGATGCGACACTGGCTTTTTGGCTTCATTGAGCGCGTATTAACAGGTATTAGCAGAATGCACTGCAGCAACAGTGCTGTCTCTGACTTAAGACACTAGTAAAGGGGCCACGGCCCCGGTTAGTTTCCGGATTCGCTACTTTCACGCACAGCACACGGGGAGTACCCACCATGGCACTTTGGAACGAAAAGAACGCAACCCCTGATCCGACTCCGGCACCGCCCCCGGGTGGCGAACTGCGCCCGCGGCCGGCGGTCGCGGCTGTACCCGGTGCCACCGCCGCATCCGCTGCCGCTGCGGCAGCGGCCACTGAGGCCAGCCACCGGGCCAAGGAGCGCACCGAGGCGCTAAAGGAATCGGCGCTCGCTGCGGAACTGACGATCGAGGGCAAGATCAGCGGCAATGGCAGCATCCGCATCGCCGGACGCTTCAAAGGCGACCTGTCCGTCAAGGGCTCGGTCACGATTGAGGCTGGCGCCCATGTGGAAGGCGAGATCAACGCCGGCACCGTCGTCATCGCGGGTGAGCTCGCGGGCAACATCCTCAACGCCCGCCAGGTCGATGTACTCGCCACCGGCGTCATCACCGGTGATGTGAAGGCCGGCTCGATCACCGTCGCTGCCGGTTCGCGCATGCGCGGTCATGTGGAGTTCGGCTGGGAGTCGACCCCGGGCCTGGCCAACGGGTCGACGACTTCGGGGCACTGAGCCCATGAGCGCAGCGCGCCCGGCCACGCTCGGCGCAACCCGCACGTGTCCACACTGCAAGGCCACGGTGCTCGCCAGTGCGAGCATCTGCCCCGGCTGCCAGCATCACTTGCGTTTCAACGCCAGTGATGCGCGGCCGGCGCCCATCGGTATTCCGGCAGTCCAGATCGAGGGCACCGTGCGCGTGCCAACCGGCGCGGATACCTGTGAATACTGCGTCGTACTGTCGATAGGCGACGGGCACGGCTTGCAGCTGGCGCGTCAGGTCGTCAACGTCGGGGCGCTGCAGGCTCAGGAAACCCGCTCGTTCGCACTCTCCGTGGAGTTGCTGCCGGTGCGCGCGCCTGGCGTGCGCTGAACGGATTGAATGGGACGGCGGAGCCCGATCAGGGCTTCGTGATCGCGGCGCCAGAGTCTTCGGCGATCAGTTCCTCGCCCGAGCCGCCGGGATGATCGATCCAGGCAAAGACGCGATCGATGAGTTGCCCGAGAACCTTGGGGCTCGCACCGACAAACATATGATCGGCGCCGCTGACTTCGATCAGGCGCGCCGCGACGCCCTGGGCGCGTAGTGCCTGGTAGAGCGCTTCGCTCTGCTGGATCGGGACGCCGCGATCCGCGGTGCCTTGCATGATCAGGAATGGCGGCGTATCTGAGCGCACATAATTCAGCGGATTGGCCTGTTGCAGCAAAGCAGGCGGACAGGCCGGCAGCGCGCAACCGAGCAGTTTGGATTCCGGACCGGTCGGCAGATCATGCTTCATCACGGCATTGGGCGGTGACTGCGCATCCATGCGCGCGAACTCGATCGGACCGAACCAGTCGACGATGCCCTGAACGCAGGTCGATTGCTTGGGATCCACCTGCACGTGCACCATGCCAGGCATCGGTGGCCCGGCCACCGGTGGCGCCGGTTCCAGCGGCGCCTGGTTGCACGCGGTGCCAGCGAGCGCGACCTGATAGCCGCCCGCTGACTGGCCCCACAGAATCACCTGGGATGGATCCGCGCCGTACTGGGTCGCGTTACTGCGGATCCAGCGCACCGCCGCCTTGAGGTCCTGGATCTGGGCCGGGAATCGTGCCTCGCCGGTGAACCGGTAGTTGATCGCCATGACCACGTGCCCACGCGCCGCAAGCTTCGCGAGCACCTGCGGCCAGGCGCCGTACGGACCACCATCGCCCTCACGCGGTCCGCCAACGCCCCAACCCCCGCCATGCACCCAGATCACTACCGGATCAGCGCCGCGACTGCGGGTCGGTATATAAAGATCTGCTTTCAGCGGATGGAAGTCCGGGATCTGCGCAAACACCACATCCTGCAGGCCGATCACGCCATCGGCATAGGTCTGGTGCGCCTGCGACAGCAGCGCTTCGACTGGCTGCGCCTGCGCCCGCGCGGTGCCGGCACCGAGCGCGATGACGATGCAACTGAAACGCGCCAGCGCGCAGCAGTACGTTGAGAGTTTCTGTCGTTTCCCGCAGCTCATGGCACTCCCTGCCTTCCAGCAGCACCCATTGAATCCCGATCCCTTGAGTGTAATGCACTCCGAGCCGGCCAGAACGTCTAGGATTTGCCCGCCAACGCCCAAGTTCATAGACTGTGGGCGTTCGCCCCAGACCGATCGTCAGGCTGCAGCGGCGAGCAATTTAGCGAAGCCCGCGGATCACTCCACAGAACAAGAGGGCGCACGTGCGTAGGCCATCCGGAACCGCCACCCGATCAGTTTGGATTGCCACTGCCGCGATCGCGGCACTGTTTGCGCTGACGGCGCTGATCTACCGGGCGCCGGCGCCGCGGGACACGGTCGGACCCGACGAGCAATTCTCGGCCACTCGCGCCAGCTATATCCTGCGACGGCTCGTCGGTGACAGCGTGCCTCACCCGCTCGGCAGTGCGGCCAACGCCACCATGCGGGAGCGCGTGATCCATGAACTGCAGGCCATCGGCCTGCAGCCGGAGCTGCAGCGCGGCATGTCCTGTCATGACGGGGATGCCTGCGGCATCGTCACCAATATCCTGGCGCGCATCGACGGTGCTCCGGGCGAAGAGCAGGCCGTGCTGCTTTCGGCGCACTACGACTCGGTACCGGCTGGACCGGGGGCTGCGGATGATGGCGCCGGTGTGGCGGCGGTACTCGAGATCGCGCACCTGCTCAAGCAGGGTCCGGCGCTGCGTCACCCGGTGATCCTGCTGATCGACGATGGCGAGGAAGCGGGGTTGCTCGGTGCGCAGCTGTTCGTCAGCACGCACCGCTGGGCACACGAGGTGGCTGCGGCGGTCAATCTGGAGGCGCGTGGTACTTCAGGCCCGAGCTTCATGTTCGAGACCGGCAGTGCCAATAACTGGCTGATGGGCCTGTATGCCGGGGCGATGGCGCGACCGATGACCAACTCGGTTTATTACCTCGCTTACAAACTGTTGCCCAACGACACAGACTTTACGGTCTACAAGACCGTGGACTACCAGGGCTTCAATTTCGCCTTCCTTGGCGACGTCGAGCACTATCACACGCCGCTCGATCGCTGGGAGAACACCGATCTTGGCAGCCTGCAGCATCAGGGCGCGAACGCGCTGGCCGTGGTGCGTGGACTCGGCAATAGCGAGCTGAAAGATCCGTCGCGCGCCCAGGCAGTGTTCTTCGACTGGTACGGCCTGATACTGGTGCATTGGCGCGCCGCGCTGACGTTGATTGCGGCGATCGTCGCGACGCTGCTGCTGATTGTGCTGCGTGACCGGCTGGAGCGGCGCGCAGATATGGAGCCCGGTGAATTGTGGCGCGGACTGCTGGCACTGGTGGCGGCCTGGTCATGTTGCGTCGTACTGGCGGCGCTTGATCTCTTGCTGCTTCGCTGGCTCGGCGCGGTACCTACCGGCCAGTATCCCTGGATAGCGCATCCGTTGCCGATGTTGATCAGCGCCAACCTGCTGGGCCTGCTCGCTCCAGCCCTGGCAGCGCGCTGGCTCGCCAAGCGCAGCGGGTTCTGGGGATTGTGGGTCGCGGTGCAATCGCTCAATGCGCTGCTGTGCCTGATCCTGGCGGCATACGTGCCTGATGTCACTTTCCTGTTTTTGGTGCCGCTGCTGGTGGCCCTTGCCAGCGCGGTGCCGGCGGCCCTTGCTGCTAAACCACCACCGTGGATGCGGGCGATCGCGGTGCTGTTACCGCTGCTGGCCGCGGCCAGCGTCACGCTGCCGCTGACGCGATTTTTGTACTCGGCGCTCGGCGCCCTGGGCTGGTGCGTGACCAGTGCCCTGGTCGGATTCGGCGTGCTCGGGCTCGCGCCGCTGTTGGCGCGGGCGACCGCGCGTACCCGCCGCATCTTCATCGGCGTGCCGATCGCCTGTGTCGTGATCTGCACCGGCATCACCTGGACGCTGCCGGTTTATTCCACGGCGTGGCCGCAGCGCCTTAACCTCGATTACGTTCTCGATGCGGACAGCGGACACGGGCAGTGGGTCGCGCTGCCAGATTCGGGGCGACTGCCAGCGAAACTACGTGCCGCTGCACCGTTCGAAACTGCGGCGCGCGCGCCCTATCCCGGGAGCGCGGACCGCGGCTTTCTGGCTCCTGCGCCGCTCCTGCCGCTGCCGGCGCCCGACCTGACCGTGCAGTCAGCAACGCTTGAGAACGGACTCGTGCACTACGAGGTCCGCTTGAGCTCGGCGCGTCAGGCGCGCGAGATGTATCTCGTCTTTGCCGCAGCCGATCACGTCGAGCATGCCGAGCTTCAGAGTGAGCGCGGCCCGTTGCGCGTTCGGCTGTGGCCCTGGCCGAACGGCGCCACCGTGCTTGACCTGAAAACTGTGGATGATGCCGAGGTTGATGTCAGCTTCAGGATGCCTGCGCAGGCCAGGCCCAGAGTGGAACTGCTCGACATATCCTTTGCGATGCCTGAACAGGGCGCGCCGCTATTGGCGGCGCGTTCCACCGAAGCCACCGCTTCGAGGATTGGCGACGTGACGATGGTTGCTCGGTCGATCCCACTGACAGTCGTCGTCGCCCCCTGATCCGCGGCATGCAGGGCTAACGCGCGACGATGCGCTATGATTTGCGCAGGTCCGGTCCCACGTGCGGATTGAGGCACCGCGACCGCGTAGGAGTCCGATATTGAATTTGCCGAGTGCGGCGGCGGCTCAACCTAGCCGGTGGGCGACGCCCGTACAGATCCTGTGTCTGCTGCTGGCCTGGTTGGCCACGCACGTCTACTGGGGTATTGCGCACGACGCAGTGCTCTATGTGTTTCAAGGCCTGTATCACCTCCATCCAGAACTGCTGAAGAACGATCTGGGGCTGCGCTACGGTTCGCAGGATCGCTTCTCTGTCTTCGGCGCCTTGTTCGCGCGAGTGATTCAGCTCTTTGGCGTTGACCGGGCATCCTACCTCTGGAGCTTGGGCAGCCAGTTCGCTTTTGCGTTTGTGGTCTGGCGGCTCGCACGCCACTTGATGTCCGGAACTCTCGCGTGGCTTGCCGTCGGTCTGATGCTCGCGCTGCCCGGCCTGTACGGCGGCCAGGGCACATTCCATATCATCGAGGACTTTGCGACGCCGCGCCTGGCCGCCGAAACACTCGTGTTTGCAACACTGCTGCTCCTGGTCAGGAACCGGATGCTCGGCGCGGTGGCATTTTGCATTGTGGCGTTACTGCTGCATCCGATCATGGCATTGCCCGGCCTCGCGATGCTGTTGATCTGGCGCTGGGATGTGCCTATCAGGCGCCGGCTAGTGATGATCGGCGCCGCCATCGTGTCGGCCGGTCTGCTGGCGGGGTATCTGGCCAGTCGCTCTGCGTTGCGGATGGATCCATTCTGGTTTTCGCTGGTGACAGCAAATTCAAAATACCTGTTGTTGGCCAACTGGAGCCGCTTTGCGTGGACCAACAACCTGACACCGCTCGCCACGCTGGCCATCGGCTGCCTGAGTCTGCCGGCCGGCACCGCGCGGCGACTCAGCGCCGGCGCACTGTTCGTGGGCATCGGCGGATTGCTCATCAGTGCCCTGGGCGCAGATCTGTGGCACCTGACGCTTGTGATTCAGATCCAACCCTGGCGCTGCCTGTGGTTCAGCATCGCTATCGCGACCCTGACGCTGCCGGTAATTGTTGGCGCGATCTGGCAGCACGGGAAACTCGGCCGGGCGGCCGCGTTGCTGCTGATCGCCGTCTACGCAGCGAATGGCCAGGGATTTGCCATCGCGCTGGCGGCCGCCGCTGTGGGCTGCGCCGCATTCGCAACGCGCGGCCCCCAACTGGTCGCAGCCCGCTCACAGCAACTGCTGCGTACCAGCGCGACCTGGATTCTGGTTGCCTGCATGCTCGCAACACTGGTGAGCGCAGGGTTGTCGGCCGGTCTCGCCTACGAAAAGATCTCCGGCGTTCAGTTGCTCGATCAAGTGCGCAGCTTCACCATCAACAGCGCACTGGGCCTGCCATTGCTGGCGCTGGCCTGGTACCTGGCTCGTGACGCGGGGCACCGCCTGTGGCTGTATTTGTTGGGTCTCGTTGCGGGCCTCGGTCTCGTCCTGTTGCTGCCGCTCGCGGCACCTCAGTGGATACATGAGTACTATCCCGAGCAGATGCAGCAATCCTTCGCCACGTGGCGTGCCGCGATACCGGATGGAACAGAAGTGATGTGTCCGCCGAAGGAACCCTCGATCTGCTGGATTCTGCTGCAGCGGCCGAGCTATTTCTCGAGTCCGCAGGTGGTGGCAGCGCTGTTCTCGCGCAGTGCCGCCGTCGAGATTCATCAACGTGCGTCCCGCATGAGTGCATTCCTGGCTGCAAGCGGACTGCCGCTCCTGACCACCTGGGACGGAACTGATGCCCCGATGAGCCTGCCGGACGTGCAGCCCACCGAAGAGTCGTTGCAGAACGTCTGCGGCCAGATGAACGTCAGGTTCCTGGTAACGCGTGAGGATCTCGGGCCAGCACCGCTGGCAACCCTAGACGGTGCGATCGGTGAACAACCGGGCGAGCTTCGGCTCTATGCGTGTCAGGGCGCCGGCTGATCCTTCCGATACATGATCATGCCAGCGCCGGCGCCTGGGACAACGCGACGGAAGCCCTGGCGCAGCAGCAGTTTGGTCGAGGGCACGTTCGCATCATTCGTGTGCGCGATGACGTGCCCGATCACGGACTGTTCAAAGGCACGATCAACCAACGCCCGCACAATTTCCGCCGCGAAACCGCGACCTCGCGCCTCCGGAATCACTGAGTAGCCGATTTCGACCTGGCCGTCCGATGGGGGCCCGAAGTACCCCGCTGCAGCAACCAACTGCTCGCGCTGACCGTCCGCTCCGGTGCTGATTCCGTACCAGCTATACCAACCCTCGCAGGCCGGGCCGCCCTTCTGGAGCTGGCTCCTGAAGTACTTGAGGGCATCGTGATCAAATTCCCCCGGCGGCCAGCTGGCCGGAACTCTTACCCCCAGCAGCGCGCCGAGCAGCTGGGCCCCGGCGAGCTCCGCCTCGATGTGCACTAAAGTCGTCGCCACCAATTCCAGCCGAGCCGTGCGCAGAGTCAGCTTCTCATCGTTCATAGCTCGGTTTCCATCTTCAAGGATGTTGCTCGACTCCTTCGTGCCGGACAAGCCCTGCCAGCGGCTCGACGGCGGGTCGCCTGCGTTGCCCGTGGACGATGGGCAGTTGTGCTCGCACGCAGGATTTGATGCGACCGAGGACAAAGTGGGACACTTATTCCGCATGAACACTGGCGCCTGTTTTCCAGAGGTCCTGATGACATCGCGACTGTCGCTGCGCCGCTATCGCGCGCAGGACACGGAGAGCGTGCGCACACTGGTCAGCGAGAATCGCGATCACCTGATGATCAGCTTTCCCGAGATGGCGCGCGGGATGCTGGATGCTGTCGAAGTGGCGGCATTTATTGATCAGAAAAGCGCACTGTGGAATGCCGGCAAGACCTTCTGTTACGGAATCTGGCGCGAAGATTCAAAAGCGTTGATTGGCCAGATTCAGGCGAAGAACATTTTGTGGAATGTGCCGTCGGCGGAGCTGTCCTACTTCATCGCCACCTCATCGCTGCGGCGAGGGTACGCCTCCGAAGCCATCGAGAGACTCCTGCGGACAGCACTTGATGATTTCAGTCTTGTCCGCATCCATATACGGGTGATCGCCTCAAATGCTGCCAGTCTGGCGCTTGCCGAGCGGCTCGGTTTCAGCGCCGAAGGCCTGCACCGTCAGGAGTTCCGCTGCGGACATGGCCGGCTGCATGACATTCAGCATCTATCGATCGTGAAAAGCCTCGGGGAAGCCCCAGCCGCAGTTGCGCCGACCAGCTAGGGCCTGAAAGGACCACGGACTCAACCGCGGCCTGCAATGCCGCGATTTTGCGCGAATCGTACGGATCGGTTAAAACAAGAACTATTTTCCGCCCCGTCCTGGTGCTCTACCTATGGACCTGTTGGAGCGCGAACGCAATCTCGCCGATTTGAACGGATGGTTCGAGTCGGTGACCGACCGTAGCGGCTGCGTCGTGCTTGTTGGCGGCGAAGCCGGCGTCGGCAAGACTGTCCTTATCCAGCAGTTCTCAGACCGGCCGCACGGAGCCCGGGTACTTTGGGGAGCCTGCGATGCGCTCTTTACTCCCCAACCCCTCGCTCCGCTCTACGATATCGCACGGCAGACGCAGGGAGCTCTGCTTGCCGCCATTGCTTCCGGCGCCGCTCGCGATGCCATCTTTACTTGCGCCCTCGAAGAGTTGGAGCGCACCAAGACGCTGGTGATTTTCGAGGATCTGCACTGGGCGGACGAGGCGACGCTTGATCTGCTCAGGTACCTGGGCCGCCGCATTCGACGCACGCAGGCAATGCTGGTGGTTACCTACCGCGATGACGAAATCGGCGCGCGGCATCCGCTGCGGCTGGTCATCGGTGAGCTGCCCCGGGCCAGCACGCACCGAATTTTGGTCTCACCCCTGTCGGAGTCGGCGGTTGGCCAGCTCGCCGAGCGCGCCGGGCGATCTGCGAAAGACCTGCACAGCATTACCGGCGGCAATCCGTTATTCGTAACCGAGGTTCTGGCCTCCACGGCAGACACGGTGCCCGCGACAGTACGAGACGCCGTACTCGCGCGAGCCGGCCGGCTTTCGCCGAGCGCGCGGGACATCGCCGAGATGGTATGCGTGGTGCCCGGTAGGGCCGAGACCTGGCTGGTGGAGCAGGCCCTGCATCTTAATGAGCAGGATATTGAGGATTGCGCCGCCATCGGCATGGCGAGGTCCGAGGATGCCACGCTCGCTTACCGTCACGAGCTGGTAAGGCGCGCCATCGAGCAGTCGCTCTCACCGCTGCGCCTGTGCAACCTGCATAGCCGGGTGCTCGCTGCTCTGGCGACTCGGCCGGACATCCCTGCTGCACGCCTGGCCCACCACGCCAGCGCTGCGCACGACCCCGCGCAGGTCCAGCGCTATGCGCCACTGGCTGGCGCACAGGCCGCTGCTGTCGGCGCTCATCGCGAGGCCGTTTCACACTATGAGCTGGCCCTTCGTCACGGCGAGAATCTGCCAACCGAGGAGCGAGTCCGCCTCCAGGAGCTGCTGTCGATTGAATGCACTCTGACGGCGCACGACGAGCGCGCCATCGAGCTCGAATGCCTCGCGCTGAAATTCTGGCGCTCCTCGGGATCGCGCCTCCAGGAAGGCCGCGCGCTTCGCTTGCTGGCGACCATGAGTTGGAGCGCGGGCCAGCTAGCCGCCGCGTTGCAGTACGCGAAGGATGCCGTGACAGTGCTGCAGGCTCTGCCGCCAAGTGCAGATCTGGCGCTGGCGTACTGCATCAGGGCTGATCAGGACATGGAATGGCACGAAATAGAATCGTCGATCGACTGGGCCCGGCAGGCCATTGCAATTGGGGAGGCGTTGGGCAGGTCGGACATTGTGTGCGAAGCGCTAAATACTCTCGGCACCTCTCGACTCATTGGTGGTGACCGCTTGGGCACGCAAGATCTGGAGCGCAGCCTTTCGATGGCACTGGCGGGCACCTCGGATGCGCAGCTTGGCAGCTGTTACATGAGTTCGGCTGCGATGGCGGTATCGCGTCGGGAATATGGACTGGCCTCCCACTGTATAGAAAGGGGACTGTCTCTTAGTATTGAACGCGATCTGGATCCCGTGTGGCTGTACCTGCTGGTCTATCGGGCGCGCATGAGATTCGAGCAGGGAGACTGGAACGGCGCGGGTGATGATGCGGGCACGGTACTCAGCCACCCCTACGCGACGCAGATCACGCGCGTCCCGGCACTGCGGACGCTCGGGCACTTGAGAATCCGGCGCGGCGACCCGGATGCCAATTCGCCGCTGGCCGAGGCGCGCACGATCAGTACCGCCGCGCCGCAGCTGCAACGCCTGGGCACGCTCGCTGCCGTAATGGCAGAGGCCGCCTGGCTCGCCGATGACCTGGAGGGCGTCGTTCGCGAAGTCCGCGGCGTCTATGACCTGCTGCAGTTCAAGCGCGATCCACGGATGAAGGGCGAGCTTGCCGCGTGGCTGTGGCGCGCGGGCAGTCTAGAACAGACTCCAACGGACATCGCCGAACCCTACCGCTCAGAGATCGCTGGCGACTGGCAGGGTGCTGCACGCGCCTGGCAGAGCTTTGGCTGCCCTTACGAACATGCGTGTATGCTCGCCTGGTACGGCTCGGAGTCTGAGCAGCGCGAAGCGCTGCTCATGCTGGAGCGTCTCGGCGCGGCACCGGCTGCGCAGTCTCTGCGCAGGAAGATGCGCACCACGGGCGTACGAAGTATCCCGCGCGGTTCGCGAACCTCGACAAGAGTCAATCCACTGGGACTTACACGACGCGAGGCCGAGATTCTCGACCTGCTGTCCCAGGGACTGCGCAACTCCGGGATCGCCAGGCAGCTGTTTGTGTCGACGAAGACGGTTGATCACCATGTATCGGCGATACTGTCAAAGCTTCGCGTGCCATCACGCGCCGAAGCGGTGGTGATGGCACGCAAGCTGTCGCAAAGCCAAGGTTAGTCGCCTGAGGCGCGCGCCACGCAGCAGGCTCCGAGCGCTGTGGCTACTTCGGCGTGAGCGTAACCGGTACTTCTACCACCGAATCGATCGGAATCCCGTTGGCCTTTGCCGCATCACGAATCGCCGCTTCGCTCGGTCCCTTGTAAATGCAGTAGGTCTTGGTCTCGTCGGCGATGGCGTAGGAGGTCACCCACTTCACGCCGAACTTGGCGTTGACGGCGTTGATTTTGGCTTTCCCCGCGGCGTCGAGTCCCGCAAGTGCGCCGGGCGGGAAGGTTCTTTCAACAATATACCTGTGCATCGCCGGGGCTGGCTGAGCGGCTGGCGCCGGTGCTTGCGCCAAGGCGTGGGCGATAAGTACTACAGGCAGAAAGGCGGCGAACATCTTCATTGCTGTCTCCAGTTTATTTGTAGAAGTAAGGATCCAGGACACGAACCTCGGTAATCTTCGTGATTGGCAACCTGTTGCTTGCGGCTGCGCGACGAACGGCCTCGGGCGAAGGCCCGTCGTAAATGCAATAGGTGTGCCTGCGGTCAGGCGTAACGTACGAGTGCACCCAGGTCACGCCATCCGCGGCGTTATTCTCAATGACGCTGCCACATAGGCTTGCACCCGATTCATCCATTGGGATGCTCAGACCGTCTGGGAAATCTCGCTCAATCAGGTAGCGGGACATTGCGGCAACCTCCGGTGTGGCTGAAATACTCGGCCCGAATGATTGTGCAATGGAGCGAGGCGGCAGAAATCGGCAGAACTACCTATATTTCGCCGGCTACCTACCCAAATTAAGAATGCGTAGACTGAACCCTGCTACGGCGAACGCATACCTAAAAAGAGGTCCTGGATGAAGGCTTTCTATCTGAAACTCCTGGCGTACGGCCGTTTTGTCCTGCCGTGCGTGGACTTCGTCTTGCGTCTGGTCGACATCCTGCTTTCGCCTTTGGTACTGATCAGCAGCGTGGTGCTCTATACGGTGCGTCGCGCCAGCCTCGAAAGGCGCGCCTGGAAAATGCCCGTGAGCCGGGCCATTTTTCGATGGATCGGCATATTTCCGATAATCCGCCATTACTATGATCCATTCCCCCTGATTGCGCAGAGCCGTGCGCCTCGACGACTTACCGGAATCGATCTGAATGTCGAAGGCCAGCTGGCATTTTTGAAGACTCTCAAGGGTGTGGATGAACTCGCTGCTTTCCCGCTACACAAGACATCTGATCTGGGTTTTCACCACATCAATTACTCGTTCCAGTTCGTCGACGCTGATTTCCTCTACCTCGTGATTCGAACGGCGAGGCCCAAGCGTATTGTCGAGGTTGGCAGTGGCTACTCGACCCTGATGATGCTCGAAGCCACGCGGGCAAATGCTGCAGAAGGCGCGCCTTGCGCGATCACCTGTATCGAACCATTTGAGTATCCAATGCTGGAGCGTTCGGGCGCCACGATTGTGCGATCGATGGTCGAGGATGTCGACCCTACGCTGTTCGGCACGCTGGAGCAGAACGACATCTTGTTCATCGATTCATCGCACATCATCAGGCCCGGCGGAGACGTTCTGGCCGAATACCTCAGTATTCTTCCGGCGCTGAAGCCTGGAGTCTTAGTCCATGTGCATGACATCTTCACGCCGCTCGACTACGCCGCGTACGTGCGCGGCGATCATATATTGCTGTGGAATGAGCAGTACCTGCTCGAGGCGTTCCTCACGCTGAATCGTGACTTCCGCATCATCGGCGCGCTGAACTACCTGCAGCATCACCATGCAGACGAACTAAGCGCCGTCAGCATTTCACAGCGCACTATGCCCAC